>JAYYHM010000484.1:0-4970 GCA_036148415.1 Planctomycetota bacterium | reverse complement strand
TGCTCCAACCTTCCGGTGCAACGGATTGCTCTGCAACTGCCAAGGGAGAAAGCAGTAGAAAAAAGAGCAGGCTGATCTGCCCGTATCGGAAAACCATTGGCATCACCTCAACGCAAGAACGATTAGATCGGATCAAGAGAGAGTTTACCTGATCACCACGTGCGTGTGAGTGATTGCTTGGAAATAAGGTAGGTATGAGGGCTTTTGGTTACCTCATTGGAATATTCAAACGCGGTCTAACCATCCATTCGAATGCGAATGCGTCGATACTCAATTTGTCCCCGATCTCCTTCCAGTCCAATGGGTCCACTCAGTGGAACTTCAAACGCCTCTTCAATCAATTCCCCGTTACAAGTGCATTCGGCTTTGCCATCGCGAGCCACGACCACCAATTCGTTCCACTGGCCTGCTCGATAGTTTTTGAGCCCTTTATAGGGGCCAGCTAACAGATAATCTCGGCATTGAAGTTGCGGTCCCATCAGAAAGACTCCGCTATCTGCGTTAGGGGTTGCGCGAAACTCTAACTTCAATGTGAAGTCACCCGCAAATTCCTGGGTGGTCCAAAGTTGTTGAATTTTGCGTCCCTCCGGGGGCGTTGTCACCACGAGTCGGTCAGCGATCGCTCGATAACGTCCGTCAGCGGATTGTTTGAGGCCATCGAGCGAGACTTGTTCGGTGACTACGGGCCAAGCAGGTGCGTTATCCGGATCTCGGCTGAGCCATCTTTCTCTCCCTTTGAGCATCTTTTCTGTGGTCGGCCGAAAGCACCAACCATCAAGAGTTTCTCCATTGAAGAGCGAGAGGAAACCGCTCTCGATTTCGAATGGATCTCGCTCAGTATCCATATACCCCAGCGTCGCAAAGAGAGGGGATAGGGCAGCTTTCCATTTCTCGTACCCCAGTCGGTTCGGGTGTAAGAGATCCGGGAATTCCTTCTTTTTCGCATTCCCAGTTTCATCAGCAAAGAGCGTCCATGTATCCAATAGTGTCACCCTTTTATTTCCTTTTACCAGTTGGGCGAGTTGGCGATTGATCTCTTGGATATCGGTGGCGGACCGTTTCTTCGTTTCGTGGCTGGGAAAGATCTTGCAAAGTATGACCGGAAGTCGATCATCGTGTTGATGTAGCTGTTGGAGGATCAGATCCACATTTCCGACGATGGTGGTCGCATCTGCGTTTTCTTCTAGGTCATTAGTCCCCATCAGCATCACCACAGCTTTTGGGTTCAACGCAATGACATCCTCCTTCAGTCGAAGCAGCATTCCACGAGTTGTATCTCCACTGATTCCTCGATTGGCTACCGCTAGACCTCCGAAATCTCCGTTGAAGTGATCCCCCCAGCCCTGCGTGATCGAATCCCCCAAGAAAACAACCGACTTCTGTTCTTGCTCAAGTCTTTCAGAAAAAGCCGCTCTCCGGTTTGACCACAGGTTCTTAAACCAGTCGTAACGGCGAATCGGACCTCTCCCCGCAATATCCTCATCGGTTGCTGGTAAGACAAAGCGATCTGTTTTGCCAGATTCTTTGGCTTGAGGATCACTTGAACTGGAGACAGCGAAACTTGTTAGCAGTAGTAAAGCGAGTAATCGCATGGTTTTGAGGTTCTTTACGCGGTTAATCGAAAAGACGACCCCCCCCCGGAAGCAAAAACGGAGGCAATCAAATTAGATTCCGGGAGGCTGGCAATGAAAAGCCGCGAGAATTAACTGTCGGTCACTTCAGCTTCCCGTGCTTTTGCCATTTCCGTGGCCTGAGCTTCGTGTTTTTTAGTCAGCTCCTGAATTTCCTCTTTGATCTTATCGCGATCATCCTCACTCATCTCTTTCGCCTTCTCCGCGTTATCGGCTGCCTTATTCGCATCACGTCGTATATTGCGGATTGAGATTTTGGAGTCTTCCGCAAGTTCTTTGATACGCGAGACCATTTTCTTTCGTACTTCTGTCGAAAGTGCGGGGACATTCAAGCGGATCATTCGGCCGTCGTTCTGTGGATTCAATCCCAGATCACCAGCAACGATTGCTTTTTCAATTTCCTTGATTGTTCCTGCGTCATATGGCCTGATCACGATCTGTTGAGGCTCGGGTGTTCCAATCGAGGCGAGCTGCTTTAGCGGTTGCATCGATCCATAGACTTCCACTTTAATCGAGTCGACTAGACCCGGGGTTGCTCGGCCCGTTCGAATTCCCGAGAGGTTATCTCCTAGCACCGATATTGCTTTTTCCATTCTCTCTTCAGCGTCTAGAAGGATTTCTTCCGCAGACATAGCTTCGTCCTTGTGTTTGGGGTCGATGTAATCGTTATTAGGTTGAGCTCAATCCGAGCCCACTAGTTTGCTTCACTCTGGGATCCAATGACGGTACCGACCTGCTCACCGGAAATCGCTTTGACGATGTTGCCATCTTTCTTAAAGTTAAAGACTAGGATGGGTTTCGTGTGCTCTCGACAAAGAGCAATCGCCGTGGCGTCCATTACTTTGAGATTTTTTTCTACCACCTCCGCGTAGCTCAGATTTTCATACAGAACTGCGTGTGGGTTGAGTTCTGGATCGTCGCTGAACACTCCATCGACCCGGGTCGCTTTGAGCACAATGTCAGCATCAAGTTCGAGGGCACGCTGAGCTGCAGCTGTGTCAGTCGTTACGAAGGGGTTTCCAATTCCCGCGGCAAGGATAATTACCCGCCCCTTCTCCAAGTGCCTGATCGCTCGACGACGTATAAAGGTTTCCGCTATTTTTTCATTCGGGATTGCGGACATAACGCGGGTGTGTAGGCCAAAAGACTCTAAAGCATCCTGCATCGCCAGAGAGTTGATTGTGGTGGCTAGCATCCCCATGTAATGGGCGGTCGCTTCATCTACCAAGGCATTGCCGCCCGAGAATTGTGCGCCGCGGAGGATATTACCACCTCCGATCACGATAGCGATCTGGCAGCCGTTCGCGTGTGCGAGGGAGATTTGTTTTGCAATTTTACCCGCTTCCTCGGGGTCGATCCCTCGTCCTCCGCCGTCGGCCAAGCTCTCGCCGCTTAGTTTAAGGATTACGCGGCGATAGTGGATATTGGCTTCCTTGGCGTCGGTCATTTTCATTCCTATGGGGGATGGCGAGCCTCTGATGGCTGGAAACTCTATCATACGAAATATTGGCAGCGGGAAAAGCGACACAAAAAAACCCCATCCTTCCCGGCTGGGAAAGATGAGGCTGGTGAATCGCTCCTTAACTCTGTCTCCTAAACTTCGAGATCTTGGAGACGGTTTGACTCAAATTCCAAAAGTCAACCAAGAGCCGGTCAGCTTTACTTCTCGCCGATCACCCAGTGCCAGAACTGGGTAACCTTCATCCCAGCAGATGCCGCATATTCGCCCACGGACTGCTTGTCGTCTTTGACGAATGCTTGCTCCAGTAGGCAACGTTCAGCGAAGAAATTACGGATTCGGCCTTCAACCATCTTTTCAACGATGTTCTCTGGCTTGCCTTCAGCGAGTGCGGCCTCTTTCAAGATCTCCCTTTCCTTGGTAACAATTTCAGGGTCAAGAGAATCTTTATCGAGTGCTGCTGGCTTCATTGCAGCAACATGCATTGCCACGTCTTTCGCCGCGTCATCAGTACCACCCTCGATCGCCAGCATGACTCCAGCGGTTGTCCCTGCGTGATGCATGTAGCCTCCGCTAGGACCATCAAGTCGAGCCATTCTTCCGACATTGAAAACTTCCCGAATTCGGTTGAATAAGTCGTCTTTCTGCTCTGCAAGCGTTTTGCCCTCAGCTGACGGTGATGGCTGGGCGAGGAGTTCTTCTGAGGTGGTGATTGCTGCGTTATTGGCATAGACCGCAGCGAGGTCGTCGGCGAGTTGGACGAAATCTTCATTCGTCGTGACAGGAGCGCTTTCGCAGAGTAGCTCAACCATGGCGCCGACGGACTTGTCTGATCCGATGTAAAGTCCAAAACGACCGAAAGCTGTTTCTCGATCGCTTCTCTTATCAGCTAGTTGTTGTCCTTTCTTACGAAGGACTTCTACTGCTGCCTCCTCGTCGCCGCCTGCTTCTTGAAGTGCTTTTTTGCAGTCCATCAGCGGCAATCCAGTTCTCTCGCGGAACGCTTTCACCGCAGCTGCCGTGATCTCAGCCATGTTATCCTCTCCCTAAAAGGGGTTATGATTTTGAGTGTTACGAGTAATTGGTTTGTTCGAAGCGAATCGCTGGGAGATGTCGCTCTGCCTGGGTGGACCTTGCTCTCGCGAATGAAAGCCAGTGGTTCACGAAGCTTCTTTTGCAGGAATCTTGGAAATTCTTACCCTGTCCCTTTCACGAGATGGAAGGTTGCCTCCCGTGCACTGACCCGTTGCTTGTTCTTGAACAACAACGTAACCCAGGAGGATTTTTACCCAGCCGATCCTTCTAACGAGGATTGGCAACCGATTAGACTTTCGCCCGCAAGGAATTTCGCTCTCGCCGCATCAGCCATTTCACAGCCAGCGAGTTGAATTTTCCTTGTGTGTTGCGTCCGTCCGCCCATTGGTTGTTCATCGAGCTTGAATATGGCCTAGGCCCGTGAACTTCTCGGGAAAATCTGGGTAGGCATCTCAAAGTGCCGACTCAGCCCTCGGTCGGTGGCTCGGTAGTCTCCGAAGCGGGTTCCGCCGGTGCTGCCTCTGCTGTGGGTGCGGGTTCTGGTTTCTCATCCTTCTGGATTTCCACCTGGCCTTTACCAGCATTGATTGCATCAGCGAGTTGCTTGAGAACAAGTTCGACACTTCGAATCCCGTCATCGTTGCCTGGAATTGGCAGGTCGATATCCGATGGGTCGCTGTCTGTGTCGATCAAAGCAACGGTAGGAATGCCCAATCTTTTCGCTTCGCGAACGGCATTTTTCTCTTTGCCCGGATCAACGATGAAAATGCACTCCGGAAGTCGATTCATCGTTCGTAAACCGTTCAGGTTACGATACATCTTCCGGTACTCTCGGTTCAATGACG
>JAYYHM010000483.1:0-3964 GCA_036148415.1 Planctomycetota bacterium | reverse complement strand
CTTATTGCAGAAATAAAACTTAGCTTCGGGAGAACGAGTCGGAGCCTGCCTGTCTGATTTACTCTTTCGCTCTCACAAGCAATGCTAAACTTCTCATTGGTTAGCACACTGAAAAGAAAAAGCGACATCCCGGGGAAAAGTAACGCTAGCGATTTCATCGCGAGCGAATTGGCGATCCATGGTGGGGAAACGAGGACAGAGGAGAGTCCAAGTCTCTCCAAGCAGAGGGCGATCATCCCGACCGCTAACCAATGACATTTCTCTAGTCGACGGGCTAATAGAACGCCGGCTTCCTCGACACTTATTCTGTTTTGGGTTACGGAGGAAGTCGCAATCACTCCCAGAGAATGTATCAACAGCATAAGGACCAGAAGAATGCCGCTGGAGGCGAGCACCGTTTCCGTCAGCGTCAGACCCAAAGGAGTTGCACTTTCCGTCGCCTGCATGCCGCATGCGAGCGACACTAATATTATCAGGAAAAGGGAAATCGACATAACCTGCACCATTGGTAAGAGTGTTACCAAAGGATAGTCAGGAAATCTTCATTCTGTAATCAAAATGCATCTTGCGACGGTTGTACCACCTGGTTTGATTATGCTCAGGTCAGGTTGTAACGGCTGTAATGATCGTTCGGATTCTTCTTTGTCGATTGACGCTGAATGTTGCACTACCCTGGTGTCTTCAGCTGGATTGAGCTTTGGGGTAGGAGCCTAAAATGGTGAGGTGTTGAGCAGTCTGCCCGAGGTCTTTCAGTGCGGCAGTCACCGGAGCGTCTTGCTGATGACCGGCGAGTTCAATGAAGAATATGTATTCATTTACGCTATCGGGTGTTGGAAAAGATTCAATCCATGTGAGATTCAGCGAATGAGATTGGAAAATGCTCATCGCTTCGGCCAGTGTTCCCGGGCGGTGGTGGAGCTGAAAGAGAATGGATGTTTTGTCGTGGCCTGTTGGCTCGGGCTGGTGAGTTCCTAGGACGGCGAAACGTGTGACGTTGTTCGGATTGTCTTCGATATTTGCATCAACTACGTTCAAATCATATTCGCGACCTGCTTCGATACTCGCGACCGCAGCAACTCCATATTTTTCCGCTGCCAATTGTGCAGCTGCGGCTGTGCTATTAATTTCCACAAGGTTGGCGTCGGGTAGATGCTTTGAGAGCCAGTCACGACATTGCGATAGAGCCTGTGGTTTGCTGTGTACCTCAGTGATTTCTGCTCTGGGAGTGCGTGAAAGAAGATTGTGGTGGATAGGAAGCAACACCTCACCACAGATTTTTGCTTCGCAGTGCAGGAACATCCCGAGCGTATCGACCACGCGGCCGTCCGTGCTATTTTCAATCGGGACAACACCATAAGGTAGGTCGCCCCTAGCGACACTCTCAAAAACGGCGCGGATGCTTGATACTGGACGCAGTGCGGTGCCCTCACCGAAGTATTTCAGTGTGGCTAGGTGGCTGTAACTATGGAGAGGACCGAGGTAGGCGGCTGCTATCGCTTCGTGAGCTTGTAGGCATAGACTGGAAATATGTTTAAGTAGACTGTGCAAAGAGGTCCGGTCAATTTTCGGTTCGCTATCACTTGCTTCGAAGACTTCATTCAATAATGAGTCGATCCGCTGCGTTTCCTTTGAAATCTCCCCGCTAACACCCTGAGTTGAATCCTCTAAGACAGAGTGAACAAGCTGCATACGTTCTCTCATGAGGGAGACAATACTACGGTCGATGCCACCGATTAGGTCCCCGGGTGACTCGGAGGGTGATGAAGAAGATTCTTCTGGCTTAAGTTCGTTCGACATGGGCTCTGAGAGTGGCTCTGAGAATGCAGTTGTTCAGCGTGATGATTGGATCGCGATGACTAGGTCGTTTCTTTTTCGGTTCCAAAATCAGGAGAAAGGGTTGCGGTTCCATTACTTTTTTAACGATAGCAGTCGTTTTTATGGACTCTCCGCACCACTTACTGTCAATTTGACACACTCCATGAGTCGGCGAATTCAGTGTTTTCAAGACACTGTCAAAATATCAAGAATGGATCCGGTGAAACGTTTGCATCGAAGGATTGTGGTGATTATGCCACCACATGTGAGATGAATTTCACTCACATTTCCCGTTTTTATTCCGAATGGCACGCTCTTTGCCTTCTATCCCGCCTGCTGCCGAGCAATGACGAATTCGGCAGCAACCTCCAAAGAACAAAACAGCGTCTGGCAAGACGATTAATACAAGATTCGGATAGGGTTGAAACTCTACACAAAAGCCGCCTTTTGCGGCAAGGAGAAGACTAGCGATGGCACAAGGTGAAAAAATCATCGGCATTGATTTGGGTACAACCAACAGCGTCGTAGCTGTAATGGAAGGTAGTGAGCCGAAAGTGATTCCCAATGCGGAAGGAAATCGCTTAACTCCGAGTGTGGTGGCGTTCACTGACAATGACGATACGATCGTCGGCGAGCCCGCACGTCGTCAGGCGGTCACTAACCCAAAACGAACCGTTTACTCCGTTAAACGGTTTATGGGACGCCGTCACCATGAAGTGGAGAATGAAGAGAAGATGGTGCCCTACGGAGTGGAGGGTGCTGCAGATGAATATGTGCGCATCAAAGTGGGGGACAAAGAGCACTCCCCGCAAGAGGTCTCCGCAAAAGTCCTTCGCAAACTAAAAGAGTCTGCGGAGTCCTATCTCGGGCAAAAAGTCAATAAAGCCGTGATCACCGTGCCCGCCTATTTTAATGATGCTCAGCGTCAGGCCACTAAGGATGCGGGGCAAATCGCTGGCTTAGAAGTGGCAAGGATTATCAACGAACCCACCGCTGCGGCACTCGCCTACGGGTTGGATAAGTCAAAGGATGAAAAGATCATTGTTTTCGATCTCGGTGGCGGCACGTTTGACGTTTCCGTTCTCGAGGTGGCCGACTCTGGTGACGAAGAGCAGGAGAGCCGGGTCTTTCAGGTGATCAGCACATCGGGAGATACGCAGTTGGGTGGTGATGACTTCGACGAAGCATTAATCCACTTCGTCGCTGATGAATTCAAGAAAGAAAACGGTATCGATCTGCGTGAAGATCCCATGGCACTGCAGCGGTTGCAGGAGGCTTGTGAGAAGGCTAAGAAAGAGTTGAGCTCGCTGCCAGAAACGGATATCAATCTGCCGTTTATCACCGTAGCAGATAACGTGCCCAAGCACCTGACCATGAAGGTTACCCGCGCGAAGTTCGAGGAACTGATTGATGCTCTGGTTGAGCGTTGTCGTCAACCCGTGTTACGCGCTCTGGAAGATGCAGGATTCTCCGCGAGTGAAATCGACGAGGTCGTGCTTGTCGGTGGTAGTACACGAGTGCCGAAAGTTCGTGAACTTGTGAAATCTGTATTCGGCAAAGAGCCTCATCAGGGCGTCAATCCGGATGAGGTCGTGGCGGTCGGTGCAGCGATTCAAGGAAGCGTTCTTGCAGGGGACCGAACCGACGTTCTTCTGCTAGATGTGACTCCACTGACCCTCGGAATTGAAACCGAAGGTGGAGTGATGACTGCTTTGGTAGAACGCAACACAACTATCCCTGCAGAAAAGAAAAACGTCTTCAGTACCGCGGCGGATAATCAGAGTGCGGTTACCGTGCGAGTCTTCCAGGGTGAACGCAAGATGGCTTCGAGCAATCGATTGCTGGGTGAGTTCAACCTAGAGGGGATTCCTCCGCAACCACGTGGTGTCCCGCAGATTGAGGTCAAGTTTGATATTGACCAAAACGGAATCGTCTCGGTTTCAGCCAAAGAGTTAAAAACGGGGAAAGAAGCATCGGTTACGATCAAGGAGGCTGGAGCTCTAAGCGAGGATGACATCGAGCAGATGCGTAAAGATGCGGAAGCCAATGCTGAGGAGGATCGTAAGCAGTTTGAGTTGGTCGAAGCAAAGAACAAAGCTAGCCAGCAAGTCTATCAGCTTGAGAAGCTGTTAAGCGAAAATGATGAAAA
>JAYYHM010000482.1:0-6948 GCA_036148415.1 Planctomycetota bacterium | reverse complement strand
GGGATGGATGTGTAGCAAGGGGGCCTCAAGGAAGTCCTCAATAACCTCCTCGGGAAGTGCTTGAAGAACACTCTGCACTCGCTTTCTCAATGGGTCATCCATCGCAAAGGCCTGAAGAAGGGGCGCAAAGCGGTCGGAAGGAGGTGAGTGATTCTCGTTCATGATTTTTCCCCAACGCAGTGAAAGTTGTCCATGCAGTCGTGCGTGACCAGTAGATAGTCAGCCTGTCCAATCATGCAATGTTGAGTTGGCATCTTTAACAAGAGATCGGGTGGGTATCGGATTCAAGATATTTGTTTAGACAGCCGTTTCTTTTTGGCTTTCGAGAAGCCGATCAAGCTGCAGACGATGAAAAGAGTGGAAGTTAAAGTCATCGCGATCACCGGTGGTGCGGGTGATACACTGGGCATCGCGGAGCGAGCGAAGTCCTTGCTAAAGTGAATCATGATCCAAGTCAGTCCAGATATGAGTGCCGTCAAGCAAAGAAGAGTGGCCACGGCCATGGCTTGTTTTCGACGATGTGGATTTAGGGCAACGATGCCGCAGAAGAACGTAGGTATGCCAAACATCATCGAGTAAAATTGACTCGGTGCTTTTTGCGGTGTCTGAAGCATCGCGGCGAGGCTGATGCCTACCAGGATCAAACCAAAAATAATGCCAAGTCGTGCCATAGAATTGAGTCTCGAAATTTGAGCGTTACCGAACAGACTTTTCGATTGAACGCATTTTGATCAGATTTGATCTTGGAGTTTGAGAACAGGAAGTCTGCCGCGTTGCTCAATATGGTTGCTGATTTTCTCGGGTGTCATATCCGGAGGGATAGGTCGAGATGATGGAGCGATCTTGGGAGCTTTCCAGTGACTTCCTTGAATCGTGCCTCGTCGCTTGAATTCCTCTTCGATAGCTAGACGTAACTCAGATTTCTTCAAGCACCACTGGGGAGCGATGAGAAAATCCGGTGGAGCGTCGCCGCTGATGCGCTCCACAATCACGTCAGGAGAAATTCTCTCAAGGAAATCGACTAAGGTTTTGATGTAGGTTTCATACTCCATCATCTTCACCTTTCCTTCAAGAACCTCCGTCCCAAGCGGAGTACCTTTGACTGCGTAAAGGTTATGGAGCTTGATGGCATCAAACCCCAAGACACTGATTTCGTTTGCAGTCTGCATCATCATCTCATGGGTTTCGCCAGGGATACCAAGAATGACATGACTGCAGGTTTCAAAGTTTCGATTGCGACTCCGGTCCATAGCATTGATCATGTGCTCATGCCGGTGTGCACGATTCATCCAGTGAAGTGACTGCTCATGAATGGTCTGCATTCCGTACTCCACTGAAACATCATGGTGCTTCGCGAGTCTCTCGATCAAGTTGAGTACAGATTCAGGAACGCAATCGGGTCGAGTGCCAACCGCAAGTCCTACGATTTCCGGGTGGATGGACAAAGCAAGTTCGAAGATCTCTTCGAGTTGTTCCACGGGCGCGTAGGTGTTGGTAGCTGGCTGGAAATAAGCAATAAATCCCGAAACTTTGGAGTACCTGCGTCTGACTGTTTCAATCCCAGATTTCAATTGCTCCGCTACCTTTTGAAGACGTACCCTCCGCGATGGGCTAAATGACCGGTTGTCGCAAAAATTGCATCCTCCTCTGGCAACTGCACCGTCGACATTGGGACAGGTGAAGCCTGCGTCAATGCTGACTCGCTGTACACGACCTCCATGGCGTCTTTTTAGGAACGCGCCGAAAGAATTCATCACCTGACCTTCTTCCTGCCACGCGATTCGAGGTTCGGGGTGTTTGCCTGCGTCCTGTTTCAAGGTTCAATCCAAAACTGGCGTGAGGATGAGCTGATGATGTTTTCAAATGGGTTTGGACTTGTGTCCTGCAACCGCCACCGATTCTACCGCGAATTACGGTGATTGCAGCCCCAAACCCGATTGGCTTATGTTGGAGTCAGTGTAATTGGAATAGGAAGTTGCATGGCTTTGACCGATTCCAAGACAATTTACAGCACTTTGTATTTTTTTGGCTAAAATGTGGTCGAAATGAGCCGTTTTGGTGGTATGTGCCTCTCGGAGACAACGATGTGTAACCAAGTGGTGTCCTGTCCGTGTGATAGGAATCTTCTTCACTTTTGACAGAGGATTCCTTTTTCCCACGATAGATGGGCCTTCGTTCCTCTTGTCACCACTACCCAAAGTGTAAAGTATATCGCTGGATCGCTTTCCTTCTGCTGGGAAACTTAGGCGGTAGTCTGCGGTACCTACCCAACCCCCTCTTTATTTGAGCTTCTAATCGTGAGTGAATCAGATCAGGATTACGCAGGCCAATATGGTCAATTAACACCTACAGGCGGTGGGGATCCAATACCCCTGCTCAAGGAACGTCTGACGATTGGCCGCAGGGGTGAGTGCGATATCGCGCTCAAATTTAAAAATGTGTCCAGTCAGCACTGCAGGCTCACTCTCGAGCATGGATATTGGTTCATTCGGGATTTAAATAGCCGTAATGGTTTAAAGGTGGATGGTCGCAGCGTTATTAGGAAGCGGGTGGATCCCGGTTCGGTGGTAGCGATCGCACGTCACGAATACACGCTAGACTACGATCCTTTCAAACTTGGTGCATATGGTCCTCCGCCTGCGGATGACGATTTCATGGATGAGATGATGCGTTCATCGTTGATGGATCGAGCAGGAATTCGTAAGAGGAAAGATAATTCTTCGTCCTCTAGACATTCGATTGATTGATTTAGGTGGACTTCCGCTCTAGAAAGAGGTGATTGCGAGCGGGTGGAACTTATCCCCGAAAGTTTGGTTTGCTGTTGGTTCCATGCAATAAGCTATGTTGCTCTGTAATCGATCTACGCAGCTGCGGAAACGTGATTCGTAATCCGGTATACTCAATTGAATCTGCTCCAATTTTATGTACAGATTGCTGGAGCTGTTCTGGATTCGTGTAATCAATTCAAGAGGTCAGATTGTGAGATCAGCGTTGAAGAGTTTTTTTCTACTCCCTTTGATCTTACTATTTTCCGGCAGGGCGATATCGGGGGCAAACGAGCTTAAACAGACGCCTTCTGATCAGAAGCGGCCCAATATTATTTTCTTACTGGCCGATGATCAGTGCACTTATTCTATCGGTTGTTATGGAACACCCAATGTTCAGACGCCGAATATCGATCAGCTCGCCGAGGATGGGCTGGTTTTTGACAAGCACTATGACACGACGGCGATCTGTATGGCCAGCCGCGTGAACATCATGACGGGAAAGTACGAGTACAAAGCGGGGTGTAATTTCGATTCCGGGCCCTTACTAGAAGAGCATTGGCTGGAATCTTATCCCATCCTTTTACGCGAGGCAGGTTATCGAACAGCGTTCGCTGGCAAGTTTGGTTTTGAAGTGTCCAAAAATCCTAACGGAAAGAGTTGGCTACCTGAGAAAGATTTTGATGTGTGGGGTGGTGGTCCCGGGCAGACGAGTTACCAGACAGGTCGCAATCCGTCCATGAAGCAATATGCGAAAGACTATCCACACTCGACCCTCGCATATGGTGCGTTCGGACGAGATTTCATATTGGATTCTGCAAAAAAGGATCATCCTTTCTGTCTATCCATTAGTTTCAAGGCGCCACACCATCCCACCACGCCTGACCCGAAATTCGATCAAGTCTATCACGGGAAGAATTTCGTTAAACCTTTGAATTTCGGCCGGGAGTATGGCTTGCATTTCGCAGCTCAGAGTCGATTGGGTAGGCAATACGAACGATTTCATAGTTGGCACTACAGCGATGATTACGACACGGTCATGGCAATCTACTATCAACAGATTTATGCAATCGATGTCGCTTTGGGAATGATTCGGGATGCTCTCCGTGAAGCCGGGGTGCAGGGGGAGACCGTGGTCATTTATACGTCAGATAATGGTTTCCTCTGTGGCTCTCATGGATATGGGTCAAAGGTTTTGCCGTATGAAGAGTCATCTCGAGTGCCACTGATTATTTACGACCCAAGAAAATCAGTGCCTGAGACGCAGCAGAAAAAACAGCTGCTTAGAACTCAACCACTTGAGGCTCGTGAGAGTCGAGCTATGGGTTTGGCTGTGACGGAGGATGAGCAGCCGGTGATTCAAGATTTGTCTCGGTATCGTCGGTGCGGGGCACTCACAGGCAATGTCGACATCGCCGCAACAATCCTTGCTCTCGCAGGATTACCGCAGCCGAGTGGAATAGATGGCAAGGATTTGATGCCGCTGTATGACAATCCTGAGCAGGATCATCACGCTTGGCTTCCACTGATCAACGTCTGGGGACCGAGCGAGGTTCATAGTTTTTCGGTGGTAACCCAAGATTGGAAATTCATCCGTTGGCCGTCGGTTGAAAATGGAATGGAGCCAACCGAAGAGCTGTATCATTTAAAATCGGATCCCATCGAAATTACTAACTTAATCGATGTTCGTGACATGGCTGCCGATCAAAGTCGCATGCGGGCTCTCTATGATCAGGCAGTCCTGCATTGGCAAGATGAGGGGGTCTCTTATCATGGCTATCCGCAACACGGTCAGAAAATGAAGAGGTAGCCGCTTTCGATTGAATCAAGGCGATTATGTTGATTTTGGTAAACCTTTCCGATTCAACATGAAGGAGCGTCAGTGCCAGCTCCATACGGCTTTGAGAGTTAAGATTCCCCACCAACGACACAAAGATGATGCAATCCACCTTATCTAGGGCTCAGAAGCAATACCTGTTCCTCATCTGTATTTTCTTTTTCGTTGGATCGTTCCAGCTTTTTGCTCGGGAAGATAGTCCGCTTCCGAATCTGATCGTCATCTATACCGATGATCAGGGCTTCGGAGACGTCAGTCATCTGAATCCCGAATCTAAATTCAAAACACCAACGCTTGATAGGCTGGCAGCTGAGGGGATGGTGTTTAGCGATGCCCATTGTAGTGATACGGTTTGCACACCTAGTCGTTATGGACTCTTGACCGGAAGATACGCTTGGCGAACGGAACTTAAACGCGGAGTCTTTGGCTCAGAACGACCATGCCTCATCGAAGATGGGCGTATGACATTGGCGTCACTACTTGCACAGAATGGCTACACAACGGCCATGGTGGGTAAGTGGCATCTGGGAATGAATTTTCCCGGTACGCGGGAGAGTCGAGATTGGAAAAAGCCCGTTTTAGATATGCCTCTCGATAAAGGTTTTGACTACTTCTATGGAATTCCCGCATCCCTCAATTATGGGATCCTGGCTTGGTTTGAGGGGCGGTATGCAAAAAATCCGCAAACACTTTATAAACAGAAAAAACCAAACCGACTCGCGATTGACGATTATCGTATCCAACCACCTTATGATGCTTCAGCAAAAGTGCTCGGTGAAACCAATTCGCTTGGGATCGTTAAAGGCTCACTGGAAATCGCTAGTGACTTTGTTGACTCTCAATGTCTTACACAGTTCACAGATCGAGCAATCACTTGGATTGAGAATCATCAGCGGCAACAGAAAGTCTCTCAGCCCTTCTTTCTGTATCTACCGTACACGTCACCTCACAAACCTGTGATTCCCATTGAACGGTTCAGGGGGCAGAGCTCTGCGGGTGCATACGGAGATTTCATGATGGAGACAGACTGGCACATCGGCAGACTCCTTGAGACGTTGGATCGTCTGGGAATCGACAATCGAACCATGATTATTTTTTCAAGTGACAATGGGCCAGAAACCACCTGGAAGAAAAGAGTCGCGCAGTTTGGCCATCAGAGCAATTTTCATTTTCGTGAAGGAAAAAGATCCATTTATGAAGGTGGGCATCGTGTCCCCTTTTTCGTTCGATGGCCGGGTCACGTTCGGTCAGGAGGCGTTAGTTCTCGCACCATCTGCCAGACGGATCTTCTTGCAACGCTAGCAGAGCTTGTGGGTGCGGATATGCCAGACAATGCGGGAGAAGACAGCGTCAGTTTTCTCTCAGAACTACTCCCCCAAAAAGCTGTTGAGGGGGTATCCAAGTACCGACTTCCTGTGGTGCATCACAGCAGTGGTGGTGGATTTGCGATTCGCGATAGCCAGTGGAAGCTGATTATGCCTCACAGACGTCAGAAACTTGAACTCTATGATCTTTATCTGGATCCTTCAGAGAGAAAGGATTTGAGTGAAACGTATCCTGACGTGGTGAATCGCCTGACTCAGGCCCTGACCGAAATTGTGAACAGGGGACGGACCACAGAGGGGATGCCCCAGGCAAACGATCAATTATGGTGGGAAGACTTAACCTGGATGGAACCTCCACACTCAAACTGATCCATTCTCACTGCGGACGAACGAAGTCTGAATCTGCGGGAGGCTCATCGATTTTGCAGGCAGGAACTTAGCCACTGCTTGGAAGGAAGCAGGCTGACTTTTATTCACTAATCAATTTTACCACCCAGCTTCGCTCCTATCCTTGAGTCCTGAGTCGGAGACACCCATCTTAGATCCAGGGTCAAGTAATCCCCGACAACGCTAGTGATCATGGATGGATGGTCATCAAGCAAACTGCGACTCCAGTCGGCCGGTGTTTGGTGTTTGTGACGCAACCGTAATTGCTGTGAGGGGATGGTCCACGGACCTCTTGGGCTGATGGAAGCTTCCGAATCCACGATTTGGCACTCACGGATTTCATCGTTGTTACCAATTCTTGCAGACAATCTTTCGGATCGCGTTTTAATGTTCTCCAGGCTGGTGTTCATCAAACCGCGTATGGGAAGCAGGTCAGGATCTTTTAACTCGATCTCCATCGTGAGTAACATCAACAGCATGGTGATCTGTTGTGTTTGCAAGGCACTCCACTTTGGATGGGAGGATAGACGCGTTAGTGATTCCTCAGGCCCGAAGATCAAGCAGCAGTCAGGGCCTCCGCAAAGTTGATTTCCTGGCATCATTACCCAGCTGAATTCATCTTTTAAAATCGACC
>JAYYHM010000481.1:0-3638 GCA_036148415.1 Planctomycetota bacterium | reverse complement strand
TGATAAATAAGTAGAGGGCGGACAAAGAACGACGTCGACTTCTGGATTTTCACCCACCGACTCAGCAACACCCTTGGCCAAGGCCGTTGCCGTGTCCAAACGCATGTTCATTTTCCAATTTCCAGCAATGATTCGACGACGGCTCAAGGATTCTTCTCCGGTAGGGGTGAAATCGTTTTTCCTAGGATCTCAGCTAGCCGACGCATCTGTCCAACTAGCTCATCGTATTGTTCAGGTAAGAGGGCTTGTGGCCCATCGCTCTTTGCTTCTTCAGGACAATCGTGCACTTCAATATGGACACCGTCAGCACCCGCGGCTAGTCCAGCCAGAGCACAGGAAGGAATCAGATCCGGTCTTCCGGTAGCGTGAGAGGGATCCACAATTACCGGTAAATGGGTCAGTGTATGAAGTAGGGGTACAGCGGCAACATCAAAGACGTTTCGCGTGGCAGGGTCGAAACCTTTGATGCCGCGCTCGCACAAGATGACATTCGGATTGCCCTGAGAAAGTATGTATTCTGCACACATGAGAAGGTCATTGACCGTTGCGCTCATCCCACGTTTCAGTAGAACGGGCCGTCGAAACTTACCCACTTCCGTCAATAGAACAAAGTTCTGCATATTACGGGCACCGACCTGCAACATATCTGCATGTTCGGCGACCGTCTCCACGAGGCGGGGATCGGTGACTTCGGTAACCACTGGCATATCAAATGCGTCACCCACCTCCCTGAGTAGTTTCAAACCCTCAACACCCATCCCCTGATAGGCGTAGGGACTCGTGCGAGGTTTGTAGGCGCCACCACGAAAAAGATTAGCGCCGGATTCGCGCACGGCCTCTGCGATGCGGAACATGCGATCCCTGTCCTCAACGCTACATGGACCTGCGATCATCCCCAAGTGGCCCCCGCCAACTTGGACTCCCGATACGTTGATAACACTGGCATCAGGATGAGCATCTCTGGATGCAAGTTTATATGCAGGTAGAACAGGAACCACACTTGCTACTCCGGGAATCGCCAGTAAGGAATCTTTTCGTAGCTGCTCTTCGTCACCAATGATCCCCACAATCGTCCGGTGAGTTCCACGACTGAGGTGATGTTGCAGCCCCAGTGCGTCAACACGTTCCAGAACGTGCTCGATTTGTTCTTCGGTAGCGCTACTCTTCAAAATTAGAATCACGGATGCCAGAAAGGGTGGAAGGCGAAAAAAATTAAACAAAGGGATAATAAACCCCAGCGAGCCACGTAATCTATCAGTTCGAGGCCAATTTCGTCGAGCCCAGCGTTAGCAGATCTTACATCTGGACGAAAATGATGCCGATTCCAAGTTGCATGGAGACCCATGCGTGGTCCCTTGGCGAATAAGGAGCATGCCCAAACCCTGCATTTTGCGAAGATTCGTGAAGGAATCGATCGAAATCCTTACTCCAAGGCGTTTACGCAAAACCGGCAAGCTCACCCGCTCGCTGGACCCGGTTGATGGCGATCATGTAGGCAGCCGTCCGTAGAGAGACATCATGCTGGTTCGCGGTCTGCCAAACTTTTTCAAAGGCCTCACTCAAGGTGTGTTCTAACTCCTGACGGACCCGATCGAGTGTCCATCGATAGTGTTGCCGATTTTGGACCCATTCGAAGTAACTGACCGTGACTCCACCTGCGTTAGCCAAGATGTCTGGCAGAACGAGAATCCCTCGATCACTCAGAATCCGATCTGCGATCGGATAAACCGGCCCGTTGGCTCCTTCGACAATCACCTTTGCTTGGATCTGATCGACATTTTCCTCTGTGATCACGCCGCCCACTGCCGCGGGAATCAGAATATCCACATCACCCAACCCGAGTAGAGCGTCAGGTGGGAGTATCTCACAATCATCGAAACCTTCCAATAAACCTCTTGGATGCTCGAGTTTATGTTTCAATAACGCCCGGACATTCAACCCAGCTGAGCGATAATAAGTGCCGGTGATGTCACTCACAGCCACAATGGGAAACTGAGCCTCATTGAGAAACTTGGCGGCGTGCGTACCGACATTCCCAAATCCTTGGATGGCCACATTCGATTCCCCCGGCTTAGAGCCAAGACGCTTCATGAGCTTGTGCGTCAATAAACCCACTCCACGTCCAGTTGCTTCCTCCCGGCCCTTGGCTCCATACTCCTCAACGGGCTTACCAGTAATTACCGAGGGATCGAACCCATGATATTTCTCCCATTGGTTTCTAAACCACGCCATCACGCGGTGATCCGTACCCATATCAGGTCCCGGAATATCTTTATCCGGTCCAACGATCTCATGAATCTGATCCACAAATGAACGAGTGAGACGCTCAATCTCACGTGTAGATAAGCTGTTGGGATCGACTCCAATCCCACCCTTTGCTCCTCCGAATGGCAGATTGGCGACCGCGGTCTTCCATGTCATCAAGCTCGCCAGGGCTCTGACCTCATCGAGATCCACCTCGGGGTGGTAACGTAACCCACCCTTCATTGGACCTCGGAAGTCATCGTGCTGGACCCGGAATCCAATAAAGTTTTCCAGCTGACCATTATCTCGTTCAATGGTTACCTGAACCTGCATCTCCCGATTTGGAATCAGCAAAGTCTCTCTTCGATCCGAGTCAATTTTTAATTGGTCAGCTGCAATCTCGAAGTACCGCTTTGACGCCTCGAATGCCTTCATGATCTACCCCAGTGCATGAATCCAACGGATCTTTGTAAAGAAAACGGACGGCATCACTTCTCAACGAGGCTTAGTGCGAACCAAGTGATAGGTTTCCTCGAGTACTTCAAACACAGAGTCCGCATCAAGATCCTGCGGCACTGCGCAAAAGTAATGATCATCGATGCCCAATAATCTTCTACGATGTTTCGAGATATTCGGATCGAGATCAAGAAAGGTTTCTGCTAATTCGAAGTCGCGGTCCCATAAGATCAATTCTGAAAGCTCGTTGATCAACCCTTCCCAAACCTTCAACTCCTCGCAATTGCTTTCAGGAACCCAAGCCTCCTCAACGCCTTCTTCTTGTTCATAACGTTGATCAAAACAATTCAGATGTGCCGAGAGAACCATTTGCCTCCAAGTATGTCCACTGAATCTCTTTGTCTCTTGCCGCTCAATGGTCGACATTGGATCTTGTTGGCCAAGTTTGATCTCAATGACGACTTGGTCTCGTATCTCAGCGAAGACTGCAGCGACGGTTGCGTCGGTGAGTGCATTGAGCGGCAGTGCTGTTTCCGTATCGCACAAAAGATAATTTGCAACTTGGTGCAGCAAACCGATTCGCTGAGAGGGAGTGCAGACATCATAGATTTTGACACCGGAAATGCAGTCGGTAGCAAACTCTTCAAAATCCTCATGAACACGCATACCCAATGCGGTGATCATTTCATCAATTGCTCGAGAGATTAGCGCAGCTTCATCGCCTGACAGCGTTCGATCGCCTCGACTCGTATGCCACATGAACTTCCCCCTTGCACATGCTAGCCAACCCATTTTGCCTAGACTGACATCCCTCGGGTCGCATACCGAGGAGCTCCTCCGCGTGAACTGACATCATAGCTAGTGCGCACCATTTTTCAGGTTTGGTCACAAACAATCGCAGAGGTTTTCCCAGTTTTTTGGCACGCCAGATCAGCAAA
>JAYYHM010000480.1:0-6832 GCA_036148415.1 Planctomycetota bacterium | reverse complement strand
CGCTCGTTGCCATTCCCACAAGTATGACCAGATCACACAGCAAGAATATTATCAGCTATATGCCTACTTCAATAATGGGGATGAGGTGAATGCTGAGCTTCCCAGGTCACTCGAGGTATACGACCGGCTCCACAAAGAAATTGCCGTTTTAGAGAAGCAATTAACATCTCGCCGAAGCGAAATTGCGGATCAACTTGATGTTTGGTTGCCGAAGCTCAGAGAATCTGCTGCCGCTGAATCCGTAAACGAAGCACAATTCCATGTGATTACGTCTCCAGTTGTGAAGGGTCCAGATGGGATTGAATTTAAGTTGCTTCCCGATGATTCCTATCTTGTTACTGGCACTAATCCCGAGCAAGCCGAGTACACGATTGAGATACAAGTCGAGACCGAGAACGTTACGGGAATACAATTGGAAGTTCTGCCACACGAGAGTCTGGGGGCCTCGGGACCAGGTCGTACTTCTCACGGTAATTTCGTACTCAATGAAATACGCTGTTATGCTGCGGAGCAAGCGAGTTGGAATGCGGAGCAGAACCAGGATTTTGTTTCTGCTGTTGCGGATTTCTCGCAGGATGGCTGGCCTGTGGAGAATGCAATCGTTGGTATCGAGGGAGAAGGGAAAAGCGGTACGGGATGGGCCATTTCACCTCAATTCGGAAAGCCTCACCAGGCAACTTTTGTTTTTAAAGAGCCTCTGCGGGAAGAACTGAAGCATCTCCAAATTGTGTTGGGGCAAACCTATGGGTCACAGCATACGATTGGTCGGTTCCGGCTGCATGTGATGACCGGGGAACTGCCAGGTGGTGGGCTCCCGGAGCAATTGAGGCAGCTGCTGCTCCAGCAGCGCACTGATCAATCTTCCATTGACCAGATTGTTGACTATCAGTGCACAAAGGATCCTGATCATCTTGCGTTAACCGAGCAGATGAAGGAACTGAGTGCGGAATTGAAATCTCAAGCCATGAGGGTTCGCGTGATTGGCGAACGTAAGGGGCAACGACGAATGACGCACGTTCTTCGCCGTGGTGAATTCAAGCAACCCATGGAATTAGTCAATCCGGGAACGTTTACCACGCTACCCCAGATCGAAAATCGTTACGGTGAGTTGTCAACGGATCGCTTAGATCTTGCCATGTGGCTGGTCAGCGACAGGAATCCAATTGTGCCGCGCGTAACGGTGAACCACATTTGGAGTCACCTTTTTGGTTCCGGGATTGTTCCCACCATGAACGATTTTGGAGTTCGAGGTGATCCTCCATCGCACCCAAAATTACTGGATCATCTCTCTGAAAAATTCATTGCTTTGGGTTGGTCAAGAAAGAAGCTGATTGAGTACATCGTGAACTCGTCTACCTATCAACAGGATTCACAGCATCGTCCGGAACTGTTGGATGTGGACCCTAACAACCGATTGTTACACCGGCAAAATCGGTTTAGGGTTGAGGCAGAGATCATACGGGATATCACCCTGTTTGTTAGCGGGTTGTTGTCCAAGAAGATCGGCGGGCCCAGTGTCTTTCCGCCCATACCATCAAGTGTCACCGACTTAACCTACAACAGCAGTTTTAAGTGGAACACCAGTGAAGGTGAAGATCGGTATCGGCGTGGTGTTTACACGTACTTCAAGCGTACCGCACCCCATCCAAACCTCATCACCTTCGACTGCCCGGATTCAAACACCTCCAATGTTCAACGCGACCGAAGTAATACTCCTATCGGAGCTTTGGTCACCCTCAATAACCAAACATTCGTTGAAGCGGCTCGGGCAATGGCTAAAAGGATACTCAGTCAAAAAGATTTGGACGATGATCGGGGCCGGCTTTCGTATGCTCTCCAATTGTGCTTGGCTAGAGTCCCGGCGTCGGAGGAGATTGACGATTTTGAGATCCTATTGAAAACGAGTAGGTCGTGGTATGCAGGCCATCCTGAATCCGCTTTCTTGATGGCGTCAGGTAATCAGATGGATGGCTCGGTAGAGTCACATGCCGAGCAATTCACAGAACGCGCTGCGTGGGTAGCCACGTTACGTATGGTCCTAAATCTCGATGAATTCATCACTAGAGATTAATTGGTTTTTCGCGTTGCTAGGGTCAGGCTGGTTTTTAGGTGAATACAAGAATGAATGAGTTGCTACGACATCGCAGGGAATTCCTAAACACAACGGCAAGTGGACTTGGGGCGATGGCTCTTGGCTCCATGTTAAGCAACGATGGAATTTTGAAGGCGGAAGACGCTTTGGGTGTCGCACCCGAGTCGGTCAAAGAGCCACATTTCGATGCGAAAGCTAAAGCTTGTATTTTTATCTATATGGCTGGTGCTCCCTCGCAGTTGGATCTGTTTGATCCCAAGCCTAAGCTCCAAGAAATGCATGGGCAGAAACTTCCAAAGTCAATTCTTGATTCAGCGCGTTTTGCCTTTATTAAGCCAGACTCGGCAGTGTTAATGGGGTCACCGAGGAAGTTTTCCCAGTATGGTGAATCGGGAATGCAATTCTCAGATTGGTTGCCGAATCTCGGAAGTGTTGCGGATGATCTCTTGATGGTCAGAAGTCTGCACAGTGAGGAGTTCAATCATCATCCTGGTCAGCTCATGATGCAGTGTGGCGTGTCACGTTTCGGCATGCCAGCCATGGGATCTTGGATTAATTATGGCTTAGGTAGTGAATCCAATAACCTTCCCGGTTATGTGGTGCTCACCGCCGGCAGGGGAAGCAGTGGCGGCGCAACACTTTATCAAAGCGGTTTCTTACCCTCGTCGTATGGTGGGGTTTTGTTTCGCGATCAGGGTGAGCCCGTGCTGAACCTTGCAAACCCAGCTGGACTCCCCCCCGAATTAAAAAGTGCTGGGGTTGATGCTCTTACGGCTGCTAACAAGCGACGGTATCAAGAGGTTCATGATCCAGAAATTGCCAGCAGGATAGAAAGCTATGAATTGGCCAATCGTATGCAGACCGCTGCTCCCGAGCTAATCGATCTTTCAAACGAGTCTCAGCAGACACTTGATGCATATGGAGTGGGGCGAAAGGAGCCAGAGAAAGTCTGGCGAGGCTCCCTTGGCCACTTGAAGACCTATGACACATTCGCCCGAAATTGCCTTTTAGCTAGACGCATGGTAGAGCGAGGTGTCAGATTTATTAACATCATTCATGCCTCGTGGGATCAGCACAGTGAGCTGGACTTTCATTTAAACCACAATGCGGAATGTGTCGATCAGCCGATTGCGGCGTTGATCAAGGATCTGAAGCAGCGAGGCATGCTTGACTCGACGATGGTGGTCTGGGGTAGTGAATTTGGAAGAACGCCATTAGGGGAAAATCGTCCCGGACGCGCCGCGAATACAGGGCGAGATCACCATCCTTTTGCTTACACGATGTTGCTGGCGGGTGGAGGTTTAAAAGGCGGATTGACTTATGGTAAGACCGATGAGATCGGTTGGGGGATCGAAGAGAATCCGGTGCACATCAACGACTTACACGCAACAATGTTGCATCAATTCGGTTTGGATCACTTGAAGCTCACTTACCGATTTCAGGGAAGAGATTTTCGACTGACTGATGTTGGAGGAAATGTCATAGAGAGTTGGATTGCGTAAACAATCTCGGTCTAATGGTTGGCAATGGCAGTGACTTTGGATTTTTAGAGCCCATTCCTCAACGGTGGGGGGCTAGGTTACTCCCGGCTTCGCTCATGATGCGACGATCTTTTTGGATTTTTACCTAATCATGCAGATCCCCAGAGACACGGAGCGAACTTGGTTTGGTGTAAACTCTGGATGACACCACATGGTTAGCTGGTGATTCGATTATTTTTACCGCGTTTTCGACCGACATCGATTGTCTCAATCGATATCTCGTGTTGCATGGGGCGACTCATCGACAGGTAATACAAACTGACAAGTAATTCGTTAGCTATCGAGCTTGTTACGCTACTTGGCAAGCTTTCAGCGTTGTCGGGATGGGTTTAAGGTCAGAAACTCCACTTGGATAGATCACGAAATGAAGCATTTTTTTCTGTTCACGCTTTTGCTGTTTTGGGCTGCAAGCCCCTCAATCGCCGTTTTCGGAGACGAGCAGCAGGTATTTCGGATTTTGATGAAAACTCTGAGGAATACGGATGACCCTTCAGTTCAGGCATCGTTATTGAAAGGCATGCTCAAGGGCTTGGAAGGGCGTCGTGATCTCGAGCCACCTGAATCTTGGGGATCTCTCTACGAAAAGTTGCAGCAGAGCGATGAGCCTCTGGTCAGAGAGAGAGCGTCCTCTCTCTCACAGATTTTTGGGGATCAAGCAGCTGTGGAGATGGCTTTGGCCACGGTAATGGATGCGGAGAAGGCAGCTGAGCAGCGACGTCAAGCATTGCGGAGTTTGTTAAATCAACAGAATCAGCAAGCATCAGATCTACTTCAAGATTTACTTGATGATCCAGAGATGGTCATGGATGCCATACGCGGATACGCCATTGTTGCAAACGAAAGTGCTAGCGATTTACTTCTTTCGAGATACCCATCTTTTGATGCACAACAGAGGAGAGCAGTCATTGAAACACTGGCTTCTCGCAAAACCTACGCTGGAGCTTTGTTGCAGGCAATGGAGAAGGAGCGAATTGGGCGGGACGAAATCCCAGCGCAGGTCGCTAGATCTTTGAGTAATCTTTTGGGAGATACTTTCACCAAGACCTATGGTGAAATTCGTGAAATGGCCGGGGAGAGAACCGAGTTACTTGCAAAATACAAATCGCTGTGTAATCCAGATTCGGTCGCAGCGGCAAGTGCGTCGCGCGGACGTGCTGTTTATGAAAAGACCTGTGCAGCGTGTCACATGCTCTACGGGGAAGGCGGGAAAGTTGGACCTGATTTGACGGGGTCGAATCGGGCAAACCTCGATTACATCCTACTGAATAGTGTCGATCCCAGTTATGACGTGCCCGATGCTTATCGGACAGTCTCGGTGCTGACTGTTGACGGACGCTCCGTGAATGGTGTGCTCGCGGAAGAGGATGCAAGACGAATCGTTTTGAAAACCCCTGAGCAACCAAGAGTGGTGATCGCCAAGCAGGATATCGAGCTGCGAAAATTGTCAACGAAATCAATGATGCCCGAAGGGCAGTTGGATCAAATGAAGCCTCAAGAAGTGTTGGATCTGATTAAGTACCTGAGGACAACTCAGCAAGTGGAGATGGTCAAATGAAACGTATCGTAATTAGCAAGATTCGGATTGGGCTTGATCGGTTGAGTGGTCGCTCCGAGAGTTTTCACAATCAGGATCCATGTCACTTGGTCACTCGACAAAACTTGGTCATTGGCGTGTTGGCATTGATTACCCTATCTGCTGGATCTGTTCTTCCAGCCGAAGATGGTCGGAATCTGTTGCCCATGAAGCAGCATAAAGATAGTGACGCTCCGTTTCTGAGTCCTGCCGAAGCTGTGCAAAAAATGTCAATTCCGGAAGGCTTTGATGTATCGGTTTTTGCATCCGAGCCGGATATTGCCGAGCCGATTGCCTTCTGTTTTGATGATCGGGGTCGGATGTGGATTGCCGAGAATTTCAACTACCAAACGAGGCGACAGCACACCGATGATCAAGTCAGCCGTATTCAGATTTTGGAAGACACCGATGGTGATGGTGTTTTTGACAAGAAGAAAACTTTCACCGACAAGCTGACTTTCACCTCAGGCATGGCGTGTGGATTTGGGGGGGTTTTTGTGGGCTCACCACCACACCTAACCTTTATTCCCGATAAGGACGGAGATGACATCCCTGATGGTCCACCCCAGGTTTTGCTTGATGGATGGGGGATTAATGACCGACACGAAACACTAAATAGTTTCATCTGGGGACCGGACGGTTGGCTGTACGGATGCCACGGTGTATTCACACATTCACGAGTGGGGAAGCCTGGTGATGATGATGCCATTCGTCAATTTATTGATGGAGGTATCTGGAGATATCATCCGGTTCGTGAGGAATTTGAGATCTTTGCACGCGGATTTTCCAACCCTTGGGGTTTCGACTTCAATGATCATGGTCAGGGGTTTGCAACAATGTGTGTGATCCCACATCTCTTCCACATTGTTCAGGGTGGAACCTACCACAAACAGAGTCGGCCTCATGTGAATCCCTATGTTTACGATTACATTACGACGATTCGAGACCACACTCACTTGTCAGCACACGGTGGCGCCCGATTCTATCTAGCAGACACCTTTCCTGAGCGTTATCGAGACCGTTTATTCATGTGTAATATTCATGAGCACGCGGTCCTCACGAATTACATGGTTCCGAATGGTTCTAGTTTCATTGGAAAGCATGGAAGTGATTTCATGCCAACCAACGACCTCGCTTGGGTGGGGTTCAGTGTGGAGATTGGTCCTGAGGGGGGTGTTTATCTTCTCGATTGGCATGATCAAGACGTCTGCGGAAACGCAGTTAAGTTCCCCAACAGTGGACGCGTTTATCGAATCATGCCCTCGGATGCAAAAGCTTCGGAACGGCCCAATCTCCGTGCGGCGAGTGATGCCGAACTCGTCGAGTACCAAATGCACAGCAACGACTGGTATGTGCGGCAGGCCCGAACGTTGCTGCACTATCGTGCTGAATCAGATCAACTCTTGGATCGCGAGAATGTGCACACCTCCTTAATGGAAATGTTTAATCGGGTAGATTCGGTTCCCAAGAAATTACGTGCCATGTGGGCCTTGTATGTCACCGGTGGTTTAAAGCAAGAACTTTTGACCGAGTTACTTGCACATCAAAATGAATACATACGGTCATGGTCCATTCAGTTTCTTTTGGACGAAAGCAGCGTGAATGCTTTTCAGCCAAGTTCTGGTA
>JAYYHM010000479.1:0-4546 GCA_036148415.1 Planctomycetota bacterium | reverse complement strand
ATCAGCAGCTGGGCCTTCCATCATTCCACTGAAATCATCTTCGCTCAGCAGATTTTCAAATTCTGCCTGCACATCATCGGGCAATGCATGTCTGACATTCGGTACGGAAATCTTGGAACGTCGCGGCTGGGCTGTCGGAATTGCGATGCCCTCACGAGAGCTGTCTTCAGCTGCCGTATCCTTCTCCCCTCCAAGTCGCGGTCGGGGCGCCCTCTTTTTTTTCTTGCCTGCAGTGATGCTACCACCCTGTAGTTTGGAGGGATCCACGGTCGGCGAGGAAGGTTTTTTGATTCCCCTCATTGCCAATGGACCCGAGCCACGGGCGACTGGGGCAGGTGACATCGGTGTTGATGTTAAGGCCTCTGCAGTCTCAGGCTGCAATGCGACCGCATCCAAAGTTTCGGTGGTCTTTCCCTCAGCAGAAGGGTCACCCGTATTGATTGATGCTTCTGATGGATGAGGAGTGCTGGTGGGTGATGAGTTGGCCGGTGCATCCGGCTTGTCGCCATTGGTCATCAAGTTTCTATCGCGTAAGCGGAATCAAGTTTTAGGAATGAAATCCGGTCTAGGTAGGCTAAGAAGGCTCTATCAATAGCTACCCAAATTCGGCCTGTAGTCTAGCAATCCCGATGTGGCCTCGGTAGTCTTCCCCTCATCATTCTCTCCCTCTAATTGGACCCACTCGATGCCGAAACTCGATCATTTTGCGGTCGCACTCACCAAAATCCTACCGAGAGACCTGGTGGAAGCTGTCATAGACGCGAAAATGCCCAGCCTAGATGGGGGGCCAGCAAACCAGGATCTCGCGGAACGATTACTTCAGGTCTCAAATTCCGATTGGGCTGAGATTCATCATCAGCCACGTGCGCTAGCCGAAAGCGGGTTGTGGTTGCTCGCCGGGGATTTGGAGCGTAGTCACTCAATCAGTCAGTCAATCGAAACCGCGAGCGGTAGTTTCTGGCACGGGATCATGCATCGAAGAGAGTGCGATTTTGGTAACGCTAAGTATTGGTTTCGGCGGGTTGGGCAGCATCTCGCTTTTTCTGTTATCTCGGAGCAATCATCGGGTGATTACTCGGATCCCATCGACTTTGTTGATGCTTGTGAGCGGGCTCTGAAGAGGTCTGGGGAGAGTTTAGAGATTTGCAAGAATGCCCAGTGGATTGAATGGGAGGCACTGATGTTGCACTCCCTTAGCCCGAAAAGCTAAACGGCTCCACCCATCAGGTTACCCGAAGATAGATAGATTCGATGATTTGGTTTTGGGGGGAGCTGTTTCATTCGCCTTTCGTATCTTCCAGTTCTGCTCAATGGAAAAACGCAATCGGCGGAGATCGCTTCGTTGCTCGTGTGCTGTCTGCTTCGTTTCATTTGTAAAGATCACTACCGTATCTTGCTCGCTTGCTTCTTGCAGAACCCAGTCAATTGCTCGAGAGCGATCTGCGACAAGTCGAAACGCTGCGCACTTTTGGACGCCATCCAGAACCTCGTGGCTTTTTGCTAAGAAGGTGCCTTTTGCTTGAGGCGTTGAAGTAATGATCATTCGATCTGCAAATCGCTCGAGTGCTGCACCACCATCAGCTAGCTCTTGTGAGCTGAATCTCTCGGTGATTGCAAAGACGCACCACAGCTTGCCCTTGCCCTTCATGGAGTGATGAGTGCGCAGTGCTTGGGTGATCCGATCCACATTCCCGCCACTTTCTAGAATCACTGTAGGTTGATTCCACTGACTGAGTCGCTGACCACGTCCAGGGATGACTGTCAGTTGACTGAGGTGTTCCACGATTTCTGGTAGCGATCGATCCAGGAGAATCCCAACAACCGAGGCGGCTGCATGGTTCGCTGCCATTGCTGCTCCACATAGTGTTGTTTCCATCACTGCGCTGGTCTCTAAGTGTGAAACGACGAGCGTGCTTAATCCGTCCACTTGCTCGATTATTTTTGCAGTCACATCAGCAGACTTTCTCACCCCGTAGGTGACGAGGCGAAGCCCTGTTCCGCGAATCGTACGGAGCGTTCTCGGGTCGTCGGCCGGAGCGATGACGACACCTGTTGCGGTAAGGCATTCCAAGGCAGATTGCAATCCCTGTGGACCGAAGTCATCCGTCCTGCTTTCCGACCCGGTGACCACAATCATGTCGAATTCGATGGCGTCGTATTTCCCATGTCTGGCCATCTCCTCTGAAATCTCAATGACGCTCGCAGCGCATTGATTATCCACCGCATCCTTCAGCCAATTCACCAGTTTCGCGCCTGTGGGTACGCTTGATTTGGATGTGGATTGAACAATGCCGTCACTGTCCCCGAGATCATTCCAGTAAGCGGTTCGAATTCCTGAGGATCTCAGCAATGACGCAATGAGTAGAGTTGATGATGTTTTTCCAGCGGAACCTATTACACCGATATTCAATAATTTTCGATCGGGGCGACCCGTGACCGCAGCTGTCAACGTAGCAAGAGCGAGCTCAACATCACCAACGATGCATTGTGGAATCGGCGAGGGAAGGACCTGTTCGGTGAGGATTCCTGAGGCACCCCGTGCGGTCGCATCCGCAACGACTCGAGAAGGGCAGTCTTTGCCAATTCGATAGACTGCTAAATCTCCGGCCGTGGAATGCTTGGCGTTATGCGCGATACCACGGAATTGGATGTCCTCCTGTCCCGGAAAACGTCCGGAGGGAATCAGTGAACGGAGCGATAATGGACTTTTCGCTTGAGAAGAGGCGTTGATGCCCAAATCGCTCTCATCAGCGGATCTCTGATCGTCGTCGTCCCAAATGGGTTGTGGTGCATCGTCGGATCGTTCGGACATGATGGCCTCCCTGCACATCGCAATCTCGGTAGATCTTCTCGGTGGTTCCACCACCGACAGTGAGAGCAATCATTGCCCTCGAGTGTCAACGATTGTTCGCATCCGCAAAAAGTGGTCAAGAGTAATCGGACTGTCCAAGATTTTTCTCAGGAATCGATGTCATCCGTTTTTCCGACGAAAGTTCGCTGTTTCCCTAGAGTCAGCCGCATTTTCCGAATTCAGGACAAACCAACCTCTCAGGAGAATATTTTTTTTATTCACAAGGGACGCGTGGGGAAAGCCACAATCTTTTTTGCAAGCATCTAACCGAGTTCAGGGTTGGTGTTCTTCGCTGCTAAAGAGCGGGAGAGATTTTAGAACTCGATTTTGGCGTCCCTGAGCATCATCTGAAGATCTTGCCAAGCTGCGCGTTTTCGTGTCGGTTCTCGAAGAAGGTAGGCTGGATGATAGGTCACGAGAACTTTGCTTGTATGATATTGATGAAATTGCCCTCTCAGACTGCCAACGGACATTTTGGTTTGCAGCAACTCTTGTGCAGCCACTGCTCCCAGGCAGACGATGTATTCAGGTTGAAGTAGATTTAATTGTTGTCGATAAAAACCTCGGCACTGCTCCCGCTCTGCCAGTTCCGGATTGCGATTATTCGGAGGTCGGCATTTGATCGTGTTGAGGATGTACACATCTTCGCGGACAAATTTGCAAGCTTCGATCATCTTGGTGAGTAGTCCACCCGCAGCACCGACAAAAGGACGTCCTGTTCGATCCTCGTCAGCACCGGGCGCCTCGCCAAAAAAGACGACTCGCGGTCGAACGCTGCCTTCACCAAATACAGTGTGGTTTCGTTTTTCTGCTAACTGAGGGCAGTTGTGGCATTGTTGGACTTCTGATTCCAGTTGCACCAAGCCCGCCTTTCTCGCCTCGTCCGAAAGACTTTGACGGGGATAAGGTCCGTCGATAATCTCTAGCGTAGGCGGAAGTCTTCGTTTTAGATCGCGCGAACCCCGATTAGAGCTCCCTGGCTCCAAGGTGTCCGGCCCTGGGTTGACTCCCACGCCTTGTGTAACGTCAGACTGCCTCCGCTGATGATTCGGTAGGTCGCCACGCTGTGTTAAATGCTGTTCAGTAGTCTGGCTCGATTCCGCCACTGCTTTTCTTTCGACTGGCCCATGCGCATCCCCAAACATGTGCGACCACTTCGTAATGCTTTGCGGGTCGGGTTTGGGTAACCATTGAACACCAGCTTGGTGAAGATGCTGAGCAAGCGCTGAGGCCTCATTTTTTATTTGCCATGGGTCGAGTGCCTCGCTTGTAGCTTCTGACTCGGACTCGGACTCGGAGTGGCTCATGACATGGCTCGGGAACGATAAAAAAATGGCGGAGTTTACCAAAACACACACGGATAGTGAAAATCTTTTCCGACTGCATTATGAGGTGGTGGGTCTGATTTGTTTAGGAGGTGGAAGATCAAAACGTACCAATTCCGTGTTTTACGCTTTTTAATCGATGAATGTGTCGACGCCGCATTCCAAAATCGACTCGTTGATTGATTTTGCCCCCTCTGATCACATTTACAGGCTGCTACGGCGAAACACACATAATTATGGGCTATCAGTTTCGCGTTTTGCCGAATACGATCTTGGGTTCAGACCGTTCAGTCACTTTTAGTGACAGGGTGAGGCCGGGTCACCGGCTTCCCCACCTACGCTAAGTTCAAATCGATAAGCCAAATCCATG
>JAYYHM010000478.1:0-7248 GCA_036148415.1 Planctomycetota bacterium | reverse complement strand
TGGGCTGCTGAGTCGAAAGAGCAGAGAATGGAGATCGTTCGTTTAGCGGAACAACGAGGACTACCAATTGGCAGCGGTTATCGCTCTTTCGCGAAGGTCAGTGCGAAGCGTTGCCTCAAGATAGGTGGTTGCCGGGAAGCTGCCCGTCTGGGTGAGAGACTCTTTGTTCTCGATCAACGGGCTTTGCTTGTCGATCGTCGCAGGATGCAGGATCTGCTTGCCGCGATGGATTCAATTTATTCTGAGCTCACTTAGCTGAAGGTCGGATCCGCAGGGTCCCGGCGTCCGACCGGTTTTTCGCCATGTCCGGAGATTAGCTCGCAATTTTTGAGATCCGATTGTGTGGCTGCGCGAGTTCTTCCGCGGTCGGCTGGTAGCGGTACTGCATAAGATATGCATCTTCAATGGTATCGTCGTAAAAATCTCGGAGTACCGAAATGGCACGAAACCCAATCGATTTGAAGAAGAGTTGTGCTTCCAAGTTGGTTTCTCGGACTTCTAGCATGATGCGATTTCTTCGCTCATGAGAGAGTTTACCGAGCAACTTATCAACCATTGACTGGCCAACACCTGTTCGGCGGTGCTCAGGATGAACTGCAAAATTCAGGATATGAAGCCGATTTTTGTGCAGCTCGTAAATCATGAACCCCACTACTTCGTCATCCTGCTCCGCGACCATACCGATGCAATTTCTTTGCCGGAGACATCGAATGAAATCATCCTCGCTCCAGGCAAACTCAAAGCAGGCGTTCTCGATTCCAAGCACAGACGGCATGTCTCTGCGAATCATCCAGCGAATATGAACGCACATCGGTTTGGTTTCCACGTTGGACTCCTTTCCAGCGAAATACCAGGGCTCAAGGACAATCTCGTCCTTTGTCTCAATCCATCCAATCCTTTGGATCTCAAGTGGAGTGAAGGTTAGCAAAAAGGATAGGGGTGAACCAAGGTTAAAAAACAAATGAAGTCAGCAAAGTGGAGCAGAAGGCGGGTTGCTAAGCAAAAAACTCCATGAAGGCCTCGTTTCTCGCGGCGGAATGTGATTATCCACGGTGCATGGATCGTCCCGGCGCCTTAAAATGAGACAGTCACTTGATTATCTAGGTTCTCACTGTGGGCAGTGCTCTGGCTAATCTTGGCGCAGAAAGAGTGGAAACGGCCCGCTTCGTCGGTTTTGCAAAACTTGCGTGAGTTTGATTTACCAAGTGGTGGGTCGGCGATAAGGTTTGTACTCCGGCAGGAAAGTGGATGCGATAAGTCGAGTCAACGAGATAACAACAGAGCATATGACCAGCTATTTATTGATACGTTCCGGTGCCGAAAAAGGCAGGCAGTTTCTGCTGGATCGCGATCGCCCTTCTCATTTGGGGCGAGGCCGAGGATGTGAAATCCTTTTATCAGATCCCTCGGCATCAAGGTTTCACGCTGTGGTTTTTTTTGAGGATGACAGCTGGCATCTCCGCGATACCTCCAGTCGTAATGGAACTCGTGTCAATGGTCAGAAAGCGGACCAAGTGCGGTTAGGGGACCGTTCCAAGATTCTTGTGGGATCCACTGAATTGCAATTGTTGGAAGCTTCACCTGAAGCGGACACGGAGAGATTCAACAGCGCGACGGTCATCAAGGAGGTTGCCTCCGTCACGAATCCTTGGCTTTCCGACGAAAAAAATCGAGCGGGTCAGATTGCCAGTGCAGGGCATCTGCTCGATCTCTACACGTTGAGTCTGCAGTTGTTAAGGCAAGGTAACGTAGACAGCGTGATCGATCTGACTCTCGATCTGCTTCGGGACCGCACAGGTGCGGATATCGTTGGGGTCACCTACGACATGGGAGATGGGAGGTTGAAGCCGCAGAGGTCGGCACCCGCAGATTGCATGGGAGAAATCTCGGTGGGGCGATCGCTCCAACGCCGCGTTGTCGGTGATGGCGAGTCCATCTGGCTAAACCATGAGCAGGACTCGATTTCCGCAGCACCTGAGGTTCGCTCTGGCAATTGGGCCGATGCGATTCATGTGCCGCTCGAAGGAGATGGAGCCAACCTTGGCGCGATCCATCTCTTCCGTCAGAAAGCTGGATTTACAGACGAACATTTTGATCTCAGTGTGGCCACCGGACGTCTACTCGCGTTCGCCATGACGCGAGTCATGGAACGTGATTCACTTCGTGCTGATCGCAATCGGATTGCGGATAGGAATGCCGATTCGAATGAGCTGATTGGTGAAAGCTCCGTCATGGATCGCTTGAAGGCTAGGCTAACTCGAGTTGCCCGAGCCAGTGGTGCCGTGCTGATACGTGGTGAGAGTGGCGCAGGAAAGGAACTGGTCGCCCGCGCCGTGCATCGCGCAAGTCCACGAGCAAAGCGCCCCATGCTGGCCGTGAATTGTGCCGCGATTCCCAGAGAGTTGATGGAGAGTCAATTATTTGGCCACAAGAAAGGTGCGTTCACTGGTGCAGACAATGATCATGCCGGGTGGTTCCAACAGGCCCATACCGGCACGCTATTCCTTGATGAAATCGGTGAATTGACGCTCGAGGGGCAAGCCAAGCTACTGCGGATTCTCGAGGGGCACCCTTTTTTGCCGGTTGGAGCGACCGAGGAAGTGATGGTGGATGTCCGTGTTGTCGCAGCTACCAATCGCGATCTATCTGAGTTCGTTCGAGAAAAGCAGTTTCGCGAAGATTTGTTTTATCGGCTCAGTGTGTTCGAACTGATGGTGCCACCCCTGCGGGAGCGTGGCGATGATATCCCTCGCCTGATCCATCATTTCCTCGATCATTTTACCAGGCAGCACGGACGGCTTGATCTGCAGATTGCGGAGGAGGCGATGTCCAGCATGAAGGAGTACTCTTGGCCCGGTAACGTTCGTCAGCTCCGGAATGTGATCGACAGTGCGGTGGTGATGGCTGACGATCCAGAGATCACTACAGCAGATCTTGGATTGCGAGATGCGGGCGTGAGTCGTGTGGTGACGCTGCGAATCGATGAATGGGAGAAGCGATTAATTCGTATGGCTTTGGATCGCTGCGACGGTAGTGTTCCTGAAGCGGCTAAATTGCTTGGAGTCAGTCGCGCTACCGCCTATCGAAAAATCACCGAGTATGAAATTCAAAGATAGGTCCGACGCGGTAGCGAACCGGGATACGACAAACTTAACGCGTAGAACGCCGAGGCGAACTTCTTGAAAGCCATCCTCTCCGCTCCCGGCTCACGTGGTGATGTCAATCCGATGATTGCGATAGGTCGCAATCTAAAACGCCACGGATACGATGTCGTGATTTCAGTTGCTGCTCCTTACGCCCAGTTAGCGGAGGAAGCAGGGCTAATCGTGGAGCCGGTGATTAGCGAATCGACATTCAGTGAGGCTATTGGCAATGCAGAGGTGTGGCATCCGATCCATGGGCCCCTGCAGATTTTTCGAGTCATGATTCGCGACTTCCTTGCTAAGCATCGGAAGGTCATTGAACAGCATGCCGTCGAAGGTCAGACAGTTTTGGTTGCCCATCCGTTGGATCTTGTGTCTCGTATTTTCCGAGAAGCAGATCCCTCAATGCTCTTAGTAGGAGTGCACCTGCAGCCGGTGATCCTCCGCACTTATCGCGATCCTCCTCGCCTATCCCCATGGTGGTTTGAGCCTCGGAAACCGAGTTGGCTATTGCGGGGTGGATATGCATTGCTTGATCATCTGGTGATTGATGCAATGTTAAGACGCGAGATTTTGTCTGTTCGCAGCGATTTGGGGGTTGAGGCTCCCTTGCGACGCGTTATGGACCGCTGGTGGTTGTCTCCTGACGCGACAATGGCCCTCTATCCGAGTCGCTTCGCGCCTGGCACGGTTGGTTTTTGCAACCAGTTAGTCCACTGTGGCTTTCCTCTTGAGGATGTGTCTGGCAGTGATTTTGAGATTCCATCCGGTAGTCCAGTTGTTTTCACCTCAGGGACTGCAAATCGTCATTGTCGACAATTTTTCGAGGTTGCGGTGCATGCATGCAAGAAACTCCAGCGAGAGGGGATCCTGCTAAGTTCTTACGTCGAAAACTTTCCAGAGAATCTACCTCCATCCATTCAGTGTCATTCCTACCGTTCGCTAAGTCGATTATTACCGCATTGTTCGGCGATTGTTCATCATGGGGGCGTGGGTACGACCTCTCAAGCCTTCGCTGCAGGTATTCCACAGGTGATACGGCCATTAGCTTTCGATCAATTCGACAATGCTGAGCGTGTTGAAAAACTAGGATGCGGTCGGTGGTTGAAACGAGACTCGGACTTGGTGAGCGTTCTTGCAAGTTTGCCCGGTTTAGAAACCAGTGGGAAGACTCGACTGAGTCTTGTCAAAGAGCATTCGATCACCCTGATGCAGCAAGAGGTCGCTGGAACTAGCGGCGCGGTCATCGCAGCGGATAGAATTGACGAGTTGGCGCGATCCCATGTGGCTTCGTTTCCTGCTAAGTCAAGCCAACAAAGCAGAGGCTAGGCTGATGATGTGTGTGGCTCTACACATGATTTAGGTCATTGCGTAAGAGTTGCTAAATTCTGCTGGATGTATTCGCCTTCATGATTAGTTTTCCGCTTTCCTTGGTTTCGCATCACCATGCAATATCTACGCTTTCGTTACTTATTCCTTTTGTTCGTCGGAACGCTGGGTGTCTTGAGGATAGATTGCCGAGCTGCGGATCGATTCGTTTCAGCCAACTCCAAGCGGCCAAACGTCCTGCTCATTCTCGTGGATGATATGGGGCTGCACGATCTTTCGGTTGAGGGGAGCACCTTTTACGAGAGTCCCAATATTGATCGCCTGGCCCGTGGTGGTATGCGATTCACGCAGGGTTACGCAACCTGTCGAGTCTGCAGTCCGTCTCGAGCAAGTATCCAGACCGGGAAATTCACCGCGAGGCACGGAATCACCAACTGGATTGGTGCACGATCTGGTATGGATTGGAAACGCGAAGACCCCGTTTTGCCAGCGGAATATGTGCATGCCTTATCGGCCGAAGATGTTGCGCTTCCCGAAGCTCTCGGTGAGGCGGGATACCGAACTTTCTTTGCCGGTAAATGGCACCTTGGTGGTGAAGGGTCGCTACCGACGGATCATGGTTTCGATCTCAATGTGGGTGGGCATCATCGAGGAAGTCCTCCGGGCGGTTTTTTTACGCCTTATAACAACCCTTACATGGAGGATGGACCTGACGGGGAGTCGCTTACGCTGCGTTTGGCAGATGAAACCGCGAGATTTATCGAACAGAATCAAACGGGACCCTTTTTCGCGATGTTATCTTTCTACGCCGTGCATGCCCCCGTGCAGACATCGAAGCAGTTGTGGGAAAAATATCAAGCGAAAGCATCTGCGATGAGTCCACGGCAGTCGCGATTCAAAGTAGATCGAACGTTGCCTGTCCGCCAGGTTCAAGATCATCCCGTCTACGCAGGCATGGTCGAGACCACTGATGAAGCGGTGGGTCGAGTTCTGGATAAGTTGGATCAATGTGGGTTGAGCGAATCCACCATCGTCATTTTTACAAGTGATAATGGTGGAGTCTCTTCGGGTGACGCATTCGCGACCAGTAATTTACCGCTCCGCGGGGGCAAAGGGCGTCAATGGGAGGGCGGCATTCGTGAGCCTTTCTACATTCGCTATCCCAAGGTGACGCAAGCAGGTTCTGAATCCTCAGTCCCAGTAACCGGTGCCGACTTCTATCCAACCATATTGGAGTTATGTGATTTACCGCTGCGGCCAGAGCAGCATGTGGATGGGATGTCCCTGGTGCCAGTGCTCACTGGCGGTACGCTTCCTGAGCGACCTCTGTATTGGCACTATCCCCACTACGATAACCAAGGTGGAGAACCAAGTTCACTTTTGCGTTTGGGTCCATGGAAACTGATTCACTATTACGAGGATGGACGCAATGAACTTTATCGTCTGAGCAGTGATCCTTATGAGCAAAGTGACCTATCGCGATCTTTTCCTGCGAGAACTGCAGCCATGGCGAATCAGTTGCAGCAATGGCTCGATTCGGTCGGGGCAAGGTTTCCCGAGCCTGATCCGAGGTATGATCCGGTAAGAACCGAAGCTGAGTTTCAAAGGATCCAAACCCAGTTATTGCAGCAGCTAGAGAAAAGTCATTCTGCGATGCTTGAAGCTGATTGGGAGCCCAGTAAGAGTTGGTGGGGAAGTACGGTTGACTAGAGGCAGTTGCTGGTTGCCAGTGATTCTTTTAACTGACCTCCTGCTCAATGGTTGATTGCCGCCTTGCGTAAATAAGAAGCTGTATGCTTTGCTCCATTAAAAGCTGGGACTTGCGGCGAGAGTGTCGAGGTTAATATTTCTTATGATCGGGGGCGCGGATCTACTCAGGTGATGATTCCAGGGGAACAACCTGAATCGCGTCAACGATCACGTATCCATCGGTTTCTCGGTTAGAGATCGTGATCAGATATTCTTGGTTTGATTGGAAAGCAAAAGTACCGAGTGGTTTAAATAGTCCATCGATCGGTGGAGTGATTTGCTGATTGATTGTGACTTCACGAGTACCCAATTGGTGCGTGATCGATACGGGAACGTTACTCGCGCGGTTTTCATGTGCGGTGTAGCCGAATCTGACGGAATAGTTTCCCGTTTCAGGCACTGTAAACGAGAACATTACCTGTTGTGCACCTTTGTCGGTATTGCCATCGTGGATGTATCCATCTGAGATGTAGGGGAACACGGTGGTGCCAGCTTTTTCGAAGCCTTGACGCAAAGCTTGCTGGTCATCGATCACGCTGCCTCGCAGTGATTTGGGATCAATCCCTTGTTTTGGTGGAGCGTATTTTTTTCCAGTCCATTTAAGGATCTGGCCATCTTCAATTAAACGCTGTGCAAGTTTGTCGTAGGAGATCTTTTGGACGTCACAATGGTCTTTGATGGATAGACTGGCAGCGGTTGCTGCGGATTGACCAAGCACCATAAAAACGGGTTCCATCCGAATCGAGCCAAAGGCCATGTGAGATGCGGAGAGGCAAACGGGTACAAGTAGATTTGTGCACTCATCTTGTTTTGGGACAATCGATTTATAGCTGATGGGGTAAGGAGAAAATCCACCAACCTGCACGTCGCCTTCATTTTGTACCAAGCCTTTGGAGTCGATGTACCTTTGCTGATGATGCGAATCCATGGTGTAAGCTGCAAGGCCTACCGGGTCATTGGCAACCTCTAGGCCTTGGCAATGATGTTGCGTCATAACGTAATCGCTGATCATTCGTCGCGCTTCCCG
>JAYYHM010000477.1:0-3288 GCA_036148415.1 Planctomycetota bacterium | reverse complement strand
TATAAAACCAATGCCCTTTCTGAACAGCCAGAACATCATGGTCAGGCCGACTGCGTGTTTGCCTGGACACCTCGTGCGAACTATATACAACAAGTCTCTCGGTAAGGCGACCATCTTAGTGGTCGAGGGACAACTTTTTCTTTGAAGAGAAATGGACCAACCACCCGCCAAGACAAACGGAACATGCTGCAAGCAGTATCCACAATGGAGGCAAGTGAGTTTGGTCATCGAAACCATCACCCAGGAAATTCAGTTTTTCTTGATAGTACAAAACAAGATTCAAGAGAGCATTGTGGACAAAATGAATAATCATGCCCGGAACCACGCTTCCAGTTCGCAATGCAACCCAACCGATGACTAATCCCATAAGGGTCGAGGGAATCAAACGTTCAATCAAAAGAGCGTTACCGGTGAGCACATGAAAAAGCCCAAAGAGGATCGCAGTGATTAACACCACCGAGAAAGGCCTAAAGTCTCTCTCAAGCGCCCGATAGAAATAGCCACGAAAACAAAGTTCTTCCACCACCCCTGGGCACAGGGCAAAGACCGCAAGCAGTAACAAAATCGGAGCAGAACGCATTTTCTCAATCATCTGCTGGGCCGCTTCAATCTGAGACTCGCCTAGTCCGCCAATCCCAATCGCGTCGGCCAGCACAAAAGCTTCGTGGACGAAAGCCCAGCAACCCAATCCAAGGAAGAGCGACCCAATTAAACAGATAGGACTCGTAGAACGCAGACGAAACCCCTTTCTGAGGTTGGTTCGCTCCCACAAGGCAGCAAAAAATGGCAGAAGTCCAAAAGTGACGATCAACGCGACACCGTTGAGCACTAACTGAAATTCAACACCGAGGCGCTCACCGAACTCACGGAGAGTTAACATGAGTCCATTAGAAACTACAAAATAAGCCGGAATTAACAATGCCAGTACTAAGGCAGCGAACGTGAAACTCGGCTGATCAACGGGATCAGAATTTCTGCGAAAAAGGCTCGCGATCGACTGTTCACTCGTTCGCATCACAGCATCACTCCCAAACAGCTTGGCAGCTATCGATAGGGCAGACCCTGCATAGAACAGGGTCACCACCACTGAAATCGTAGCCGCATGAAGTGACCAATCCCCTGAAAGAAGATCCCGCGCAAGCAGAACAATGTTGACCAAAGGGACTGCCAACATCACACCGCCTAGCTCGATACCCGGAACCAGCGATACCATCGCGGGCGCAAGGGAAACTAACATCACTGGGATCAAGTAAGCTTGCGCTTCCTTGAATGATCTAGCAAAGCTGGTCAGCGATAAAAGAACCGCAGCGAAGAAGAGCGAAAACAGAATCAACAACGCAAGCATGGGAAGTATCATTCCCAATGGACTGCTGCCTTCACCCTGAAGCGTATCAATTAAGCCGCTCCCCCAGAGTGTGGTGAACATCGCAATGAGATTAGCCAAAGCCGTCAGACAGGCCACACTAATCACCGCCAAATACTTAGCGATCAGAACAGAGTAACGAGGAACGGGTGAAGCCATCACCGCTTCGAGTGTCCCACGTTCGCGTTCCCCAGCAGTCAGGTCGATCGCTGGATAAACTGCACCGGTGATCGTCATGAGAACCAGAACTAAAGGAATCAAGGTTGCCAAGAGATTCGATCTGGGAGGTTCACCCACTTCCACGAGGCTAACCTCCAACGGACTGCTATATCGAGGTACAGCGGATTTCAACAAAAGCGTGGCATCCGACTGACTCAACCAATGGAGCCTCTCCACTAAAATCTGCTTCGCGTTTTCGCTTAAACTATCCCCACGATGGGAATAGATTGAAACCAATTGCTTACCCTGAGGCGAGAAATCAATCTTCATTCCCACATCCGCTTCATTAGCCTGAATGGCATCGGCAACCGTGCCCTGCTGGCAAAGCCCCAACCGGAACTCGGCCAATTCACCACCGCGACTGTCCAGTATCGACTGTGGTGGACGGCTTCGCTGATCACCAAGCCACAACGCGAGTCGTTCCAACTCCTCCAGCGTTTCAAAACAGACGGTATACCCTGTCTCTGCAACATTCACTGACAGTAAGAAACGGTTCAAGGCCATGCTGAGTATCGGATAAAGCAGCAGGGGCATCACAAGGAGGGTGATGATGGTGCGCCGGTCCCGTAGCGTCTCTCTCAACTCCTTGCGATACATACGAAAAAGCCGCTCTACGCTCCGACGCCAACCCGATGTGGTCGTACCTAGAGCCGTTTTCACTGCATCCTGTCGAGCAACTGGCTCAACATCGGAACTTCGCAGAGCATCTTCTCTGCCAACTCCTTCCTCCGCTTCCGAATGCTGAGTGGTTTCGTCGCTGGGACTATCCTTCGAGTCAGCCTGCTCACTTGCATTCATGGCCGCCTCCTTGAATTAAGTCAACAAAAATGTCCACAAGATGGTTGCGACCCGTGGCAGACTGAAGATCGCCAAGCTTTCCATGGTGAGCTAATCTCCCCCGATGCAATAGACCGAACCGGTCGCACAAACGCTCCGCTTCATCGAGTCGGTGAGTGCAGACAACGACAGCTTTCCCGAGATCTCTCAGGTGCCCGATATACTCAAAGATTGTCTGCACACCGACGACATCCAAACCGCGTGTCGGCTCATCAAGAAGCATCACCGGCGGATCATGAATAAGCCCACGGACCAGCGTTACCCTCTGCTTTTGACCAGTGCTCAACCCTCCTGCTCTACGGTCAAGAAGGTCCTTGATATCCATCAGACGTGCGAGTTCCTCGCATCGATGTGCCGCGACTTCGGGTAATACACCGTAAAGGTCCCCGAAATAAAGAAGCATCTCCCTGACGCTCAACCATGGGTAGACCCCATCACTCGCGGATACAAAACCGAGACGTTGTTTCACAGCATCAGGATCCTCGGAAGTTCTTCTCCCGAGGACCTCAGCGAAACCCTCATCCGGCACCAGAAGACCCAATATCATTCTCAGTGTGGTCGTCTTCCCGGCGCCATTGGGTCCCAAAAGACCGAAGACCTCGGATGCTTCGACCATGAAGGACAACTTATCCACTGCACGGATCGACTCAGTCTCCAAGGAGAAAGATTTCGTCAATGAATTGACCTTCAGCATTCGACCAAAATATCCTTCGTGCCAAAAAACTTGCGAGAAAACTAGAATTATCAACAAAGAAGACATCTGCGGCCCAGCACAGAGAAAGTCTAGGCCGGACTATACGCAGCGTCAAAGCCCTAAGATCGCCATAATCGCCGGTGAACGGGCCCAAAAAATGGCAAAAAGGCCTGAT
>JAYYHM010000476.1:0-2641 GCA_036148415.1 Planctomycetota bacterium | reverse complement strand
CATCCCGCACAACAGATCAACACGACAAGAATGGCAAGGCAATAGCAGGAATTCGAACTTAAATGATGGAGCATGCTGAACTTTATTCTTTCTCGGTGGTTACTGTCTTTGAAATAATAATCTTCGAATCTTGCCAAGTGATTGTTGCATTGATTTGCTCAGCAATCCTTTCCAATAAGAATCTCAGGGTAACATTCTCACCTTCTAATGTAACGAATTCACCGCAGGCAGCTTGAGCCGAGCTATCAATAACGCAGCGCAAACCGGCGGTGTTGGCGAGTTGTCGGAACGCATTCTCGGCCGTCGTTGACATCTTTTTCAAGGTAAACGTATCCCCATCAATATCCGCTCCTTTCTCCACTGCTTGATGGGTCAGTAGCCATGAAGTGATCAGCAAGTGTTGAGCAGCACTCGCCTGAACAGATAATCCAGTTGCTGATCTCGTCAGTTTCGTGCCAGGAACTAATTCCGGGATCTTAGCCGTTGCTTTTTCTCTTGTGGTGGCTGTGAGCGAGTAGATACGCGTTATTAACTTCTTGCTTCGCTGATCTTCCCCGTGTGTCAGCGCGTTTGACTCGGTAAATTGTCCGCGAATCAGCAGTTTTGCGACTCCTGAATCGATGCTATTCCAGCTATTCTTCGGCCAATGGTCGTGAGGAAGCGGTGGCTCTGCAGTCGCAGTCAATGACTCCACGGTAGAGAGGGCTTCGGAGGGTGTAGTCAATTCATCCCAATGAACATCTATTACCGATCCCAGTTCATTCGGTTTTGCTGCGAGGATATGCTCGGTTAAGCCGCGGATCCACTTCGGGCGTCCAACCAAGATGACTCCGGATACTGGCATCACATCGCAAGATTGCGATGCCGCAATTTTTTGGATTGCCTGAAAAACAGTTGGCCCCACTGGGCCGATCTCAATTCTTTCCGAGGGGTTGACTCTCCGGTCAATCCATAAATTCAGTTCGTTCGTTTCGCAGATGCGAGTCAGTGCTTCCCTAAACGTGCGGCCGTCCAAGACTGAGTTAGTGCGGATTTGTAGTCGCTGGTTGAACCTGCTTCGCTCATTAAAGGGGGATACCGCCAGGAGTGAAGTAGTGATGCACGCGAATCCCGGAACGAGAAGGAATCGAAGCAATGCGTTAAAGACTCGATTGCAGCTGAAGCCTCTATCTGGTTTGGATTGATCCATACTCGCTTCTATCCTCACTTTGAAACGGTATCGCTGTCATCCTTGGGCTGAGCTCCCGTATGACCCATGGGCACGCTTTTGCCGGAAAAGCTCTCCGATCGACCGGAGAATATTGTACCCTTTTCGTATCTTGAAGGGGACTCAAAAGCAGAGTTTTCAAAGGGTTGCTTTACGTAATATTACTGCAGCAACCGATGGAAGAAGTAAATGAATGCGAGAAGAATGAAGCAAAGCAAAGACTGTGGGGATCGCTGTGAATGATAAATTGTTTGTCGGAGGTTTGTCCATCCTAATGGCAGTGCTGTTTTTTCTCTTTGCAATTGGGCCTTGGTCCGCGCCCTATCGACTGCGATCCACGGCGGGTGTCGCGGCGAAACACGGAAAGTTTTTCGCAAGGCTGTTCTGGTTTTTGCTTGCCGTGATGCTTGGAGGGCTCGGTCTAGCCATTCTCCTAGAAATACGGCCAACTTATGCCGGTTGAATCCAGCGTAGGTCCTAGGTAAACGCTGTCTGTTCCCCCTTCGGTTCTGGGTTTCCGCAGCACGAATTGGCATTGGTAGAGCTGGTTTAGCTTTACTGAGAAGATCGCGGGATGGAGCATCGAGGTGGGTTGGATTCGCTGCGTGTGGCATAAACGCCAATGTGCCAATAGCTTTAGCTGTCGGGATGAGATTGCTTGATCGCCTCATCCATCAGGTCAATGGCTGACTGCGTGTATCTTTCGTGCTGGTTGTAAAAGTGGTTCATTGAAGCCTCGTCAGCAAAAAAGAACATCCTCTGATGCACTGGGTCTTTCATGCCCCATTCTCGTTTACCCGGAACGATTCTTCGCTCTTCAAAAAAGACTACTGGATCGATTTCATTGAGCACTGGAGTGTACTGAATTGGGTTGGATAAGAAGATGCTGCGTTTCTCTTCATTGGCAAAGAGATACAGCCTGCCAAGGTGAATGACACTTAGTTTGGGATCGCCTTCAATCCATTGATCTTCGTGGATTACGGTGACTGCACAGAAGCCCTCGAGAGCTAGCTCGGGTGCAGCAACACTCGGGCTTTGGGATTGAGGTTTGTTGGCTGTCGCGGTAGCAGCAGCATCACGGACCTCGGTTGTGTGATTTGTACTCGCCGCGGCAGCCTGATTCGACATGCTGGGCATTGTGAGCTGTTCAGTGCCTTGTTCTGGTGAAGCATCCGCATCACTATTGGGTGATTGGATTACCTCGGAAGGAAGTGCGAGGGTTGGGGACTCTGGTTGTCCATCGCTGTCGCTCGGTGGGTCAACGTTCTCAATCGGAGGGTTTTCACTGGTCGTTGTCGGTTCGGTTGGTAATGTGAAAGCTGTTTCATCTTGTGTAGAGTGAGAAACGTTCTGAAGTTCCGATTCGGATGACTGGTTTAAATGCTTCTCGGGGCTGTAGACAGGGTTTTCAAGAGTCGCGTAATTGGGGGGAGC
>JAYYHM010000475.1:0-2644 GCA_036148415.1 Planctomycetota bacterium | reverse complement strand
CATGAGTAGCAAATCCACCTTGTTGGCTGGGAGTTTTGGGTCACTCACCGTGCTGCGAATGGGGTCGATGTGTGTGTAATTGAATTTGGCTGACCTCTGTCGAAGTTTTTGGAGCATCTCAGCTTGGATGTCCACGGCAAGAACCTTTCCCGTACTGCCCACCTTTCTGGCCATCGGTAGGGTCCAGTAACCGTTTCCACAGCCAAAATCACATACCGTCATGCCTTCCTTGAGCTGGAGTTGCTGAAAGGACAGACTCGCATTCTCTTCCTGGTCACGTTCAGGACGGATCAGCCAATTGGCACCTAGATGCGACATGGGCTGTGCAAGGATGCGTCCGAGATAGGTTCGCCTTGCGTCCTCCTCAGGTCGTGGGCGTTCAACTCGTTCAGATGACTTCGATTTCAATTCTTGTTCCGTTGCTTCATCCACAGACTCATCGCAGGTGGAGTCAGAAATGTTCCCTTGTGATCGACCGGGGGAGCTCAGCAGGCTGATACAAAGCAAGAACATCAGAAAGAGGTAGCTGAACTGGCGGTAAAAGACACTCATCCAAGCGTGGTCGACCTGGTTGGGATCTGAACAACCGTTTCGAAGATCGTCTTGATTACTCTTGGTCATGGGAGGCAAGCTCAAATGTTGGTTCAAAGGCGTCATCAAAGGTGTAGAGGTTGTCGAAATCTTCTCGTTCATCGGATTCACTTTTTCTCATCTGCTCAATCCGAATCAAGTTGTAAACGATTTCTCCGAAGTCACTGGTGGAGTGAACACCCCAATTCGCAAGCACCATTTTTGACAGATAACCGTACTGATCGATCGCGTAGAGTCGGCATGCTTCACAAAGCTGTTGCCCTGTGATGTGGCGGGGGCCTTGATCACCAGTGGAAGTATCTGAAGATTCGAGAACATGTTCGTGAGCGTACTGTAATGCTTCACGAATAAACTGATACGCTTCAACCTTGTAGCGTTTGTCATCATGAAGTAGATCTCGCATTGCTTGCAGTGGCGATTTCATCCTGACGTTTTCCTGAATGCTACGGGAAGTTTTGTAATTGTGGTTTGGAGCGGAAGGTGAGTCACGAGCTAGCCAGCCCAATTCACTTTGCTTCAATCTCCGCTTCTGTCTCAGTCGCTTCTGTCTCAGTCCCCGGTTCTGTTTTGCTTGACTCGTTTTGAACCGCCGCTGGTTCTTGCTCGGACGTTTTCTCGGCGATCCAATCCCATGACCTTCCTATCCTCGCAACACCATGTTTCCTCGAGCCGACCAGAAGCTGTTCTTCCCCGTTCCAATATAAGGACCAAATCCCACTCTTGCTACGAAATGACTTTGTTATCGAAGCTGGGGATTGGAAATCAGAAATGACGTGGATGCCGCCCGAAACTTCACCTGCAGCAATCTCTCCGCTGCTTGAAACGGATAACTCAGTGATCCAGTCCTTTCCACTCATTAAAACCTGTGGCTCGGAATCGGCTTGACTCGCTATTTGATAAAGATGGTTGTCGGCGCATCCAACGAAGATCTGCTCACCGGATAGGGAAAAAGCGATACACCACGCTGGTGAATCACTGATTTTCATCTTGCCGATCGATTCAAGGCTCGGCCATTCGAGCAAGTGGACATGTCCGCTACCATCACTGGCTGCCAATTGTTGTTGATCTGGAGAAATGGCTAAACCGGTGACCGCGTGGCCATCCAGTTCAGTTGAGCTGGCTATCTTGCCTTCCTCCAAGTTCCAAACCATGATTTTCCCGGCTTCGTTGCCAGCGACCACGGATTTCCCTGATGGATCCATGATAAGACTCTGGCACCAACGCTCCAAAACCTTCTCGTGCACCGTCGCTTTGGAGTTCGCAACGTTGTAAGTCCCAAGATTACCGCGGTAATCCACGCTCGCGATCAGGTTGCCGTCCGGACTGGCTACCACCGCCCATACCGCGGCTGGGTGTGTATAGAGCACGGTCCGAGACTTGGGATCTTGGGCCGTGAAAGATTCAACGGATGCAGGTTGCATCAATAGTCCATTCGCTGTCGATGCGATGAACGCATCTTGGCTGCCTAATTGAGTCATGGATGTAATCCACTGACTCTGCTGCTTGTCCTCTGGGCCAGCTTCTTCGCTCTGGACCTCGGCCAATACGCATGCGGATAGCGAGGTGATGACTGCTGCTCGAAGTAGCTGCTTCATGTTGTGATCCGATTTGATATGTCGATTTGCCTTCTTCGCAAAAGACGAAGCTTAACCAGTGAAATTATTTGCATTGGGCTAATGTCAGTAGAGCGTAGGCAGTAACTAGCTGTCGATCGCCCTCCATCCATCTGTCATTCTGCTGATTCACCCAAGAACCATCTCCCTGTTGCATCTGGATGAGCTGTTCTCCGAGTTCCATTTTCCAGTCATGGGGCTTCCCGGAATCATCATCAAGAATCTCAACTCCTGCCACCTTCAGTGATTTTGCAAACGTGTGGTAATAATAAAATTGGCCCGCATGTCCCATTCCCGGGTTTTCGGTAAGGCTGTAGTTTTTACGGATGAATTCCATTGCTGCCATCACTCGTGGATCATCAGCGGATAAGCCGGCGTAGATCATACTTTTGAGTCCAGCATACGTCATGGATCCGTAGCTCCGCAGTCCGCCACCATCC
>JAYYHM010000474.1:0-2892 GCA_036148415.1 Planctomycetota bacterium | reverse complement strand
GACCCTCGTTGACCACAAAATGAACGGTAAGCCATTTCCCACTCTCGTCGTACTCAAGCCTCCGACCCACGGTTGCGGTCAGGAAACCCAGGTTGTGGTAGTAACCCGCCAGGACGTCAACGTCTCCATCAATTTTCCGGAGGTCGGCGACATTACTGACGTAACTTCCCACCCCAAACATCGGGCCACGACTGTTGATGATTTTCAGGAGCCTTGCATCACTGACGACACTGTTTCCCTCTACGGTGATCGACTCGATTCGTTCTTTTGGGCCTTCATTGATCCGATAAAGAATGAGCCGATCGTCCTCTTCATAGCCGATCTGCGATGTGATAGATACCTGGTTGAATCCCTCTTCGCGGTAATAGTCGATCAGTCTTCTGCGACTCGATTCAATCGAAAATTCATTCAAAGGATCATTGGGCTCGATGCCGGCACGGCCACTGAGTTCGCGGTCATTCAAACCTCGGTTCCCGTGATAGATGACTTTGGACACGGTTGGACGTTCATTGACGGTGAAGGTGACCGTAACGCCCTGTTCCCCTTCGTCGATCTTAAAGGTGACATGGTCAAACGAGCCCATGTCGTTTAGTCGCCGTACATCTCCCAAGACCGTTTCGTAGTCATAGAAGCGATTTTTACGTGTCTGGAGTTTTTGATGGATGCGGTGACTACTGATAGCTTGATTACCCACAACTTTTACCGCCGCAACCACCGCGTCACCCTTTTCGCGGCGGATCATCAAGCCATCTTGATTGTGGATGTAATCTCGGAATTTCTGCTTCTCAGCGCCCGGAGCCATCGGAGCTCCGCCTCCAGGGCTCATGCCACCGCCGAATTGAGCTTTTGCCTCATTGAGTGGCAGTGCTGTGTGCAGGACAAGGGTCAAGACCGCGAAGGCAATCGATTTTTGTCCGGCGGGTGTCAACGCCTTCATTCGCGTTTTCATTCGCTGGGCAGCTGGATCGAGGCAGGCACTAAAACGCCTAGCCACTAGACCGGTATACCGCAATTTGTCAAAACCTGATGGCATTCCGCTGGGACCGTCTTGCGAAATTGAATGGATAAGGGGGGGTACCGAAGAGTGAAACGACTTTCCGGAGACTGGTAAGTACCAACGCAGGGGGATTCACCACAAGTCAGATTTGAGAGCTCGATCCTTGAATACTTGAGTCTTTTCTGAAATTACCTGCAAAAATCATGTTTCACATCTACATGTTTCCCGCGCAGGAGGTGAAACCCACAGGCTCTTTCGATAGGGATACACTGGGGAGCTGGAGATAGGTCCCGTTCCGGTCACCCAGCCTAGGTAGCAACCACGAGCGGGGACTGACCGGCGACGTTGCAGGGACAGCTGAGGAAAAGAACAAAAAGGTTGGAAGATGCAAGTGGATCGATTTCAGACGCCTCAACACTTACAAGTGCTTGTTCTGACAAGTCCCAAAGCAGGAAGCGGGAGGGGGCGAGAGCAAATCCCTCGACTGGAGCAAGCTCTGCAGGCACAGAAGGTCGCGTGTGAAGTCATCGACTCGATTGATCGAATGCGCTCCGCTCTCGCGGCGTCCTCGGAAGATATTCAGACAATCGTCGTTGCCGCAGGAGGAGATGGGACGCTCTCTCTGGCGATCTCACTCATCATGGAAGCCGACCAAGTGGGGCTCGAGGGCGAGAAGAAGCCACAGCACAATCCCCTGGTATTGCCCATGCCTTTGGGAACGGAGAATCTCGTTTCACGCGAGTATCGGCATTCCAATCAGGCCGAAGAGGTGGTTCAAAACTTGAGGTATGGAACGGTCCAACAAACCGACTTGGGACTTTGCGATGGTCGGGTTTTTTTGATCATGGCAACTGCTGGGTTCGACGCTGAAGTGGTTCGCTGGCTTGATATGACGCGCAGCGGGCATATTCGTCGATCCACCTACTTACTTCACATCCTTCGTTCCTGGTTTAGCTATCGATTTCCCAATCAACGTGTCACAGTAGATGGTCAGTTGATGGAGGATTGTGCGTGGGCCATGGTGTTCAATTTACCGCAATATGGTGGGGAACTGCGCATCGAACCCAATGCCGATGGAGCGGATGGGATGTTGGATATCATCCTTTTTCGCAAGGGTGGATTCTTTAATGGGCTTCGTTACGTCCTCAAAATTCTAAGGGGGCGTCATCTGGATGATCCTTCGGTGATACGCCTGCGAGGTAGTGAGGTGACGATCGAGTCCGAGGGACGCACACCCGTGCAGATTGATGGTGACCTGTATGGTGAGTCACCCGTTACGATTGGTCTTCAGCACAAGGCGATTGCGCTATTGCTGCCGCCCAGTAGTTGAACCCCCCAGTAGTTGTGCGACACAGCAGGGGACTCGATCGACGGCTTCATTTGCCTTGAGTTCCGCTTAAGAATCGTGAGGCCAATGCGTTGATGTGTGCGGGACCGCAACCGCAGCACGCACCGAGTATCTTCGCTCCTCCCTCCACCCATTGCTCAGCGAGCTTCGCGTACTGTGTGGCGGAAGCCTCGAGTTGTTGAGGATTTTGGGGCGAACACCATCCTATGTTTTCATCCTGTGAGCCTGCATTGGCAGAGACACCGAGATCGACTTGTAGATGCATCGCTTCAATGGCTTGCAGGTATCGTCCTGATTGTGAAGCAGGAGTGCATCCCACGATCACCGCCGATGCGCCTGCCTGTTCGCAATCGGCCGCCATGCGTGCCATCGATGCGGGAGTGATTAATCGCGCGTCGGGGCCAGCTGTCAGGCCAATCCATACTTCGAGTCCCGTTTTAGCCGCTTGCTCGACCGCGGTAACCGCTTCTTCTGAGTTCGCAAAGGTTTCACAAAAGATCAGATCACATCAGCACTCCGCGAGCCAATCTGCCATCTCGCGGTGTTC
>JAYYHM010000473.1:0-10605 GCA_036148415.1 Planctomycetota bacterium | reverse complement strand
TTCACGAACTGTTCCAATTCCACGAATCTTGCCTTTTGAGAGAATGGCAACTCTCGTACAAACCATTTCTACTTCCTGAAGAATATGGCTATTGAGGAAAATCGTTTTGCCTTGATCTCGCAGGGTTTCAATCACCCGTCTGACTTCATTCCTTCCCACCGGATCTAACCCGTCGGTGGGTTCATCTAGAATCAGAAGATCGGGATCATGCATAAGTGCCTGTGCGAGTCCCAATCGTTGATACATTCCCTTACTAAACCTCGATACACTCTCACGATCTCGATTGCCGAGACCGACTATATCCAAGAGTTCGTCAGTTCGACGCTTGATGACTTTAAACTCCATACCGCTCAGTCGACCGTAGTAATGCAGTGCTGATCTAGCAGTATGATGCCGATCAATCCTCAAAGACTCAGGCAGATATCCCACTCGACGACGTGCCTCCACGCTCTCGACAGGCTTACCAAATAACTTGGCTGTCCCTGACGTCGGCTTAACAACTCCCAGCAGGACTTTAATCAGTGTGGTCTTACCGGCCCCATTGGGTCCCAGTAGCCCAAAGACATCACCTCCACCGGCTTGAAGATCCACTCCCCGCAACGCATCAATCGGCTTGCGCCCGAAAATTGACCAGCCGCTATATCGCTTCTGCAAGCTCCCGATATCAACAACCGGGGATTCCCCATTGTCATTGCGATTGTCACTCATCACCTCAGCTTCTGAGACCATCATTTAAATTTCTATTCCGGAATCTAGAATGCTTCAAATCCGATCATTGCTAACCTCTCGAGCTGTGGAGCCGCTAAGTCTATCCATTCTCCCGAGAAACCCACAGATAGGAAATGTAAACCAACCAAATGATTGCAACCATGGTGAGACCTGACAGCAACCACCGATTAGCAGGGTGCCACGGTGTGTCGGTGCGTTTTCCGGTTTCGCAGTAACGTTGATACAAGTCACGCTCTTGGGATGAATCAAAGATATGCGTTTGAATTAATTCAAGTAATGAAAACTCGACGCTGTAGTGGAGAACACCGTAACACTGAAGCTCATTCTGCTGCAAATCAACTCCGAAAGCCTCAAAGAACCAAATCTGCTTCCCAAAAACTGTTTCAGACTCAACCTGGTGGTTGATGCAGCGAAGCTGCCGGACTTCCACAATCCGATGAAGACTCTTTGCCTTTTTTAGTGCGAGCAGTGTGTCTAATTCGACCTGACTCACATGCGATGGCGAGAATTCAGGTTGGTTTGTCTCAAGATGCATTAGCTTGGTCTCTAGAACAGAATCACATTAGAATCAGCGTGGTCACATGCGACCGCAGATCCCCAGATGGCGGTGCGATCAGCAAAACAGACTGGCACATATCTCACCCAGAGAATATCAGTGACGGCTCAATATATCTAGATTCAGACAATATACAGAGATTCCCAACACCAACCTCCCTACGACTCGTCGAATCATTGGGTGAGTTTAAAAACTGCTGCACCGCAGGGCTTTGAGGCCATGGATGAAGGATACCGTCCTCACCGCCCGCCCGTTATCATGATAAATCACCGGCAATATGGCGAACACGCTTGCGGTCGGTTTTCAATATTCATCCGCAAATACCGTTAATCCCATGCTCGAAAGACGCTCCCTAAAGGCACCGATAGCTCTTGGTGTCGTGATGATCGTTTTGGTCGTCATTCTGGCGGCGATATGGATTGTGGGTAATATTCTGGGTGCTACGGGTGACCTCGGCTCGACAGCCCTATCTTGGATTATGCTGACCACAGGTGCAGTCCTTCTTGCCGCCGTACTGGCAGGAGTAATTGCCTATCTCACGTTAACGGTCAAAGCGGTCAATCTGAACCGAAGGCAATCGAACTTTATTGATGCAGTGACACATGAACTCAAAAGTCCAATCGCATCGTTGAAACTCTATCTACAGACGATGACGAGACGCAGCGTGAGCGAGGAACAAAAGCAAGATTTCCATCGCTTTATGCTCGATGATGTTGAGAGACTCGATCTACTCATCAACCATCTACTTGATGTTGCCAGGATCGATCAGGGAGGTGAAGTCAGGGATGACGAAGAAATCCAGATCGCTGAACTACTGGAGAATTGCGCCGATGCAACCTGCATTAGGTATAGGGTCCCCTCTGACACGATCACAGTAGAATGCCCTGATGTGAAGCTACTCAGTCAGCTGGTACAGCTGGAAATCCTCTTTCGAAACCTCATCGACAATGCGGTAAAATATGGCGGTCACCCTCCCAAAGTTTTCGTTCGGGGGAAGATCACGCATGATCGAAAAATGCTGATTTCCATTGTGGATAATGGAGCCGGAATACCAATGAATCAACGCAGAAAGGTCTTCGGACGCTTTATACGATTAGGAAACGAACTCGAACGGAGTACTCCGGGTACAGGACTCGGTCTATATCTTGTGCGTAATGTTGTTAAATCCCTCGGTGGCACAATTCTAGTCAGTGACCGCTCCAATGGATCGGGCACTCAATTTGAAGTCAAACTCAAGGGTATCGTCGAGTAGATTCGCCTTCGAGTTCCACTTTTCAACGCATTGACCGAGGTACAAATGAAACCCCATATTCTAGTTGTCGAAGACGAGAAACATCTCGGTGTGGGCATCAAGTACAACCTCGAAGCTGAGAATTATCGAGTCACTTTAGTAGAGGATGGACCCAACGCGTTGAAAGCGGCCACCTCCGAGACAAGCAACATTGATCTGATCGTTCTTGATCTTATGTTACCGGGAATGAGCGGATACACAGTATGCGAGTCCATCCGTGAAGCCGGCCTCAGCACTCCAATACTCATGCTGTCCGCAAGGACTCTTGCGGAAGATAGAACGCGAGGATTTGATGTTGGTGCAAACCAATATATGAGTAAACCGTTTGACCTCGATGAACTCATCAGTCGGATCAAAAATTTGCTTCAAAATGCTACCGTGCAAACCAAACCCGCACCGCAAACACCGAGCAATCTGAGTGAAATTGAATTTGCAGACATCCACGTCAACTTTGAGACGTATCAAGCAAGTGTCAGAGGCAAATCGGTTCGACTGACATCAAAAGAAATCAAAGTTTTACATTATTTTCTGGAAAATGAAGGTCGTGTGATCAGTCGTAACGAATTACTAACCGAGGTTTGGAACCTATCAGGGAACATCCAAACCCGCGCAGTCGATCAAGTCATTGCAAGACTTCGAAAGATCATCGAACCAAACAAGACAAACCCTACTCATCTGTTGACAGTTCGTGATGCAGGATATCGTTTCGTCATCGATCCAAAAAATCTATCAGACAGCCAGGTGACTCCAGAGGATTGATTTTCTGAATCGATCACTTATCCAAGGAAAAATCCTTCAAGATTTCTACAAGCGAACGATAGGAGTCTGCATCAACATCGCAATATACTTCCCGTTTGCCCTGAAAAAGCTTTATCTCGTGACAGGTCAAACAGAAATGGATCTCGATCGCATTGTTCTCCAGCTGATAGACGAAAGACCAATCAGGATGGAAACCCCCGCAAAATTTGAACCCTGAAAATCGGGAATACGCACTAGGGTCTCGAAGTCGGTCGGTGATTCTGCGTTTACTTTCAGCTTTCCCCGGTATCGGGTCTATATAAAAATCGGAACCGTAACGCCGAGCTACCATCTGATCACTCACCTTATCAGACTCTTTGCTGGCAGATCTTTTTCTTGGTACACCGCGAAAGATTTCCACAGGAGCGTCCGTTTCAATCTGCTGGATTAAGCCTCGCAAACCCGAAAAAGAAGCCGTAATCCTCGAGGGCTCTTTCAGTCTCGGCGGATGACCAACAACTCTCTCCGGATCATTTTCTCGGACCCTCTGCGCTAACAGGCCATTGGCTGTCAGAGCAAGAAATATTATTGGAATCAATCTTAATCGCATCGGCACAGTCCTGGCATGAAGCGCGTGGGCAAACGAACTCCCCACCAATTCTGATAAGTACTCTCTGCGCAAAAAAAAGCTCCCGGAAAGTACGAGGTCCTAGGGGGGCGGAGGACAACGCGCTTTTGTTTCCGGGAGCCGGTGGTCTGAACTCGGCGTCAAAGGCCAAGATCGATTGTTCTTTGTGCCTGCGCTGATCTCGCTCTGGAAGGTGATCAATGCACAGAAGCTGAGGAAAGGTTCGTATCAACCTCCCTACCTTTTGGGAGAATAGTGATATCGTTGATTGCCGGTCAAGGTGAATCAGAATAAAACCCAAAAAAATCTCAACGGAAATTCTTATGCCGAACTGCCGTAATTTAGCAAAACCGGGTTTGGCTTTCCTTGGCTAAGGAAAAGAGTGCCAAAATGTAGGCAATATTGACCAAAAAGCCCTTATGCAGAGGAGCTCACTAGCGTTCCCTTCTAAGCATGTTCCTTGCGCAAGATAGGAATCCCCGCTCGATTCAACTTTGATGAAAAAGATCCACAAACTTATGAAAATCGTCCTCTGATAGAATTTGGACTCCGAGAGCCCTTGCCTTAGCAAGCTTGCTGCCCGCTTTGTCACCCGCTAACAGAAAATCCGTTTTTTTGCTGACGCTGCTTGAAGCTCGTCCACCCATCTCTTCGATCAACGCCTTCACTTGATCACGTGTGAACTGCTGCAATGTGCCCGTGACTACAATTGTTTTGCCGGCAATGGCACTGTCCATATTTTCCGTCAGACTCATTTCAGAAGTCGAAACACCAACGGATTGCAAGTCGTTTAGGATCGCGACTCCATGCTCACTGTGACAAAACGAGTAAACACTCTCAGCGATTGCCTGTCCTATCTCATGGATGTCAGCCAGCTCCTGCACGGTAGCTTCTAATAAACCTTCCAGATTGGGAAACGCTCGACAGATCAATTTGGCAACGCGGGGTCCAACATGTCGAATGGAAAGAGATGCTAGGAGTCGCGAGAGACCTCTCTCTCGGGTAGCGTCAATTCCGTCGATCAGTTTCTTTGCATTCAGTTGTCCAAACTGCACTTCTATCCGTTTTCCATCCTTACCCTTCCGCATTTTCGGCCAAACAAGAGAGGCAACTTCCTCTTCTTGCAAGCAATATAAATCCGCGTAGGACCGAATCATTTTTGAGTCGAGGAGCAGGTCCACAACTTCCTCTCCAAGACCATCAATGTCCATCCCAGGACGACTTCCGAAATACAGCAGTCGTTGCCGGATCTGTGCGGGACATGTAGGGTTTGTGCAGCGGATATAAACACCACCCTCGTCCTTCACTAACGCGGAATCGCATTCAGGACAATTTCTTGGAAACTCCCATGCAGGAAGATCTTCAAGCCGGCAGTGCTTCTCCACCCTCACTACCTTGGGAATAATCTTCCCTGCTTTTTCAACGACGACCTGATCACCAACCCGAATATCCAATCGGGCAATTTCGTCAGCATTATGAAGCGAAGCTCTCGACACAGTGGTATCAGCAATCTCCACAGGTTCGAGATGTGCTACCGGTGTGATGGTACCCGTCTTACCCACCTGAACAGAAACAGAGATCAACTTTGTTGTCGCTTCATATCTTTCGAACTTATAAGCGATAAGCCACCTCGGACTCTTGCTTCGGATCCCCAAACGTTCTCGCTGAGCAAAATCATTCACTTTGAAGACAATGCCATCCACTTCAAAAGGGAGATCAGGCATTTCGTTATCCAAAGCATCCACCGCCTGCATTACAGCATCGGCACCTCTCAACAATTGAACATTAGGAGTAGATGGAATTCCCATATTTTGGACTTCCTCTAAAAACTCCTGATGTGACTCCGAACACAATCCCTCCGACTCGCCAATACCATGGCAGAAGAAACGTAACTTTCGCTCTGCGGCTATCGCTGGATCAAGCAGCCGAATCGTTCCAGCAGTTACGTTCCTCGTATTTTTAAAAGGATCTAGCCCTTGCGACTTTTGCCTAAGATTCAGATCGGCGAGGTCGGAATTGGCCATGTAGACCTCACCGCGAACCTCAATGACTTCAGGGGGCTGTTGAGAATTCAATTGGAGAGGTAGGTCATGGATCGTTTTAATATTGTGGGTAATATCGTCCCCGACCTCTCCATTACCTCGGGTCAATCCAAGTTCTAATTGACCATCCCTGTAGAGCACCGAAGCGGCGACCCCGTCAATTTTATATTCCATTACCCATTCCACAGGCTCTCCATCGAGAAGCTTTTCTGTGCGTTCAAGATAAGCTCTCAAATCGTCTGGATGATAGGTATTATCAATCGAGAGCATGGGAACTCGGTGTGGAACCTGTTCGAGATGATCAACCGGCGCATCCCCGATCCTGCGAGTTGGCGAATCCGCTGTAATCAACTCAGGATTTTGATTCTCGAGTTGTTTGAGTTCTTCGAGCAGTTGATCGTATTCAAGGTCGCTGATGGACGGATTGGCTTCCATGTAATAACGCTGATCATGTTGCCTGATCTCTTTACGGAGCGATTCCATCCTCGCAGCCAGATCAAGTCCCGCATCTGAATCGCCCACCATTGCGTTCTCTCAACTTTTGATAAAAAACTCTGCCATTAGTCAGCCCATCACCACTTCAGCGGTGGCCGCTTTTATAAACTATCAAACCCGCGAAACCCACACCTTATTGACCAAGGATACCACCGTGCAGGATCAGGTTATTTCCCTGCGAGGATGCCGAGTACATAACCTGAAGGATATCGATATTGATATTCCCAGAAAGACGCTCGTCACGATATGTGGACTTTCAGGGAGCGGAAAAAGCTCATTGGCTCTCGATACACTCTACGCCGAAGGTCAAAGGTGCTACATCGAGAGTTTTTCAGCTTACACGCGACAGTTTCTTGAGCGGCTTGACAAACCAGACTGCGAAGAAATAAAAGGCATTCCTCCTGCCATCGCTGTTACACGCTCGACCGGTTCCAAAAGCAACCGCAGTACTGTGGCAACCGCTACAGAAATTGCGGACTACCTGCGCCTCGCATTCGCTAAAGCTGCATCACTGCACTGCATTAAATGTGGTTCACCCGTCACTCGTGATTCACCTGAAGAGGTTGGGATAGAGATGGCCAAGAGTGAAACCAAGGCGCGAGCCATGGTGGCATTTCCGGTCTGGCTTCCCAATCGGCAAGAGGCCAACGAGATCCTGCTCGGACTCCAAAGAGAAGGTTATGTTCGTCTGATATTGGATGAATTTTCTTTCAGGCTATCCGATGATGATCGATCAAAGCTTGCTGCACAGATCCAAGCTACTGGCTGCAATACCCTTGTTGTAGTCGACCGACTGAATGAATCCAATGAACTCAAGAGGTGGACAGAATCGATTGAGACGGCGATGACTGAGGGAAACGGTCGAGCTGTAATACTCACTGAAGTCAAGAACGACGTGCAACCAGCGACTGGTGAAAGAGTCATCACTGTTGATGGTAAGTCTTGGAAGCAACGAACGATCAGCCAAGATTTAAGATGCGACGCGTGTGACATTGATTACCAAGCACCAGTACCGAGACTTTTTAATTTCAATAATCCACTTGGCGCTTGTGCGCGGTGCGAAGGGTTCGGCGAAATTGTGGATGTCGACATGAGTCTGGTCGTACCCAATCCAGATTTATCACTCAGCGAGGGTGCAATTGCTCCCTGGAATACACCCTCATACCGGCACGAACTCGATGAGCTTCTTGAGTTAGCGAACGATTATGACATACCCATTGATGTTCCCTACAAAAAGCTTAAAAAAAAGCACCGAACACTCATCCAAAACGGAGTACCAGAGAGGAACTTTGGGGGTCTCGACGGATTCTTCGCTTGGCTCGATCGAAAAAAGTACAAGATGCATATCCGAATCTTTGCTTCTCGATATCGCAGTTACAAAAAATGTCCAGATTGTGATGGAAACCGTTTCAAACCCGAAACACTTGCTTACCGATTGGGACGATTAAACATCAGCCAATGGCTAGAAATGCGAGCAGATGAAGCGAAAGAGGAAATTCAGCAACTCATACTTGGCACACGAGAAGAGAATATAGCCGCTGAACCCCTACGCCAAATTTGCCAACGCATTGGATTTCTTCAACAGGTTGGTTTGGGATACCTTCAATTAGATCGTACGCTCCGCACTTTATCAGGCGGTGAAACGCAGCGAGTCGCTCTGACCTCCACGCTGGGAAGCAGTCTGGTCAACATGCTTTATGTACTCGATGAGCCGACAGCGGGCTTGCATCCACATGACGTCGAACAACTATGCACGGCGATCCTTCAGCTTCGCAACCGCGGCAATAGCGTGATTCTGGTGGAGCATGAAGAAACCATGATCCGTCTCTCAGAGCATGTCATTGAAATCGGGCCAGGCGCAGGCAAGCAAGGCGGGGAAGTGATCTTTCAAGGATCTCCTGACGAGATGATTCAAGATAAAACTAGCCTGACGGGCCAATTTCTTGCGGGAGAACGGGGCTGGGCGGTGAAGGAGAGGACGCCCAGGAAGCCAACGGGTTTTCTTTCTCTAAAAAACGCGAACGGAAATAATCTGAAAAATCTGACCGTGGAGTTCCCACTGGGCTTACTATGTCTCGTAACCGGCATCTCGGGTAGTGGAAAGAGTTCACTGATTCAAGACACTCTTTACGGCGCGATTCAAAAACGAAAAAAACAGAAGATCGTTGAGACTTTACCATTTAGCAGCATTGGAGGATTGAGCCAGATCAAAGATTGCCTACTCGTTGATCAATCTCCGATCAGCCGAAGCGCACGAAGTGCTCCCGTAACATTCATTAAGGCGTTCGATCCAATTCGAAAGGTATTTGCAAACACAACCGAGGCAAAAACCTTGGGCTATGAAGCTGGGCACTTCAGCTTTAACAGCGAAAGGGGCCATTGTACGCAGTGCGAAGGTTCTGGCGTACTGCAGATTGACATGCAGTTCATGGCAGATATCACCATGCAGTGCCCCGCCTGCCAAGGTTCCCGATACCGGGATGAGATCCTAAAAGTACGATATCGAGATCGATCCATATCCGATGTACTTAATATGTCCGTTAGTGAAGCGCACGCGTTCTTTCGCGGATGCGACAAGATTCAAGAACGGCTCAAGAAGATGATTGATGTTGGACTGGGGTACATTAAACTTGGACAGCCAGCGACCACCTTATCAAGTGGTGAAGCTCAACGCCTGAAATTAGCCGCATTCTTGGCGACTGCCAGTAAACGCAAAACTCTATTCATACTTGACGAGCCCACGACGGGGCTACACTTCGCCGACATTATCCGCTTGATTGACTGTTTTGATGCTCTGATTGCCGATGGACATAGCCTGCTCGTGGTCGAGCACAACGCTCTCTTGATGCAAGCAGCTGATTATATCATTGACCTTGGCCCTGGTGCAGCTGAAGATGGAGGGAGTGTGGTGGTTCATGGCACTCCCGATCAGGTTGCCAATGTGCAAGAGAGCCTTACTGGCCGAGTGTTAAGCAAGCTCCGATCGTCTACTATTTATTAGGGACGGTCAGGGTTGCTCCCCGTTAAACAGGCAATGACCAAGCCAACGGCTCTCAAAAATTAGACCCGCCAGCTCTCTCGAATGAACGATAAAAATGACATACCGACAAACCATAATTGTGCTTGGTCTTGCACTATTTTTTCAAGGGATGCCTACATGTAGTTATGCTAAATCCTCATCGCCAAATTTCATCTTGATCATGTGTGATGACCTCGGTTACGGCGATTTACAATGCTACAACCCTGAATCAGAGATCGAGAGTCCTCACATTAACCGCATGGCAGAACAAGGCGTCCTGTTCACCAGATTTTATTCCGCTGCCCCAGTCTGCAGTCCGACTCGAGGAAGTTGCTTGACAGGTCGGCATCCCTTCCGATATGGCATCTATAGTGCAAACACCGGTCACCTACCGCAGGAGGAAATAACAGTCCCGGAATTGCTACGCCCCTTAGGATACCATTGCGGTCACTTCGGAAAATGGCACCTGGGAACGCTTACCAAAACGATCAAAGATGCAAACCGGGGAGGACCAAGAGGAATTAAGCACTTCTCAACCCCATCGATGCATGGATTCGACGAGAGCTTTGTAACCGAGTCGAAAGTACCTACGTTCGATCCAATCAGGTCCCCTGTTGATGCGAGTCGAAATGGCTGGGACGCATTAACCTCCGACACCCCAAGCACGTTCTACGGGACGCGATTCTGGAACCATCAGCTTGAAGAAGTGAAAGAGAATCTCGAGGGAGACACATCAAGGGTCGTGATGGACCGAGTTCTTCCTTTTATTGAAAAAGCTGCTCGAGCTGAAAAACCGTTCTTTGCAACAATATGGTTTCACGCTCCACATCTACCCGTAGTCTCTGATCCAAAGTATGCAAAGCAGTACGAAAACAGCAGTAGCTATTTCAAGAACTATTTTGGATGTATCTCCTCTATGGATAATCAGGTGGGGCGATTGAGGGACTTCTTAAAGACACTTAGCGTTGAAGAGGATACCATCTTACTGTTCTGCTCAGATAACGGCCCCGAGGGATCAACAGAAAAAGCTCCGGGTTCAGCGCACACACTACGAGGAAGAAAAAGATCTCTCTACGAGGGCGGAATTCGCGTTCCAGGTATCCTAAT
>JAYYHM010000472.1:0-12410 GCA_036148415.1 Planctomycetota bacterium | reverse complement strand
AGCCAATAGTCAAGGGTTGCAAAATCGCCTAACCGTTCTTGCGATTTTATTCTTTGTCACCGGTGCTCTGGGTTTACCACTTTTATGGGTGAATCGCCGTTTTAGCCTTCGCGAGCAGATGATTTGGAGTCTGGTGGTGACACTCTACACCGCCTTGCTCATTTGGGGAGTCGCCAAAATCTGTTGGTGGAGTTATCGACAGTTCCAAGGAATGTGATGGTTTATCAAGTGAGTCGAATCACCCTATCGATTTACAGTGATTCCATGATTTCGCCCAACGCGCCTGTTGATATTTCAAGCGCGATTCTCTCGGACCACTCTTCGGATGGCAGATATTCAGTCTCAGCGCGAACTCTGGACTTGTACGCTGCAATTTTACGTGTAGCTAGCTAGTTAAGTTTGCTTTCCAGTTCTCAATCTGTGCTGCCACTTGTGTTGGTGCCGTTGAACCAAAACTGACGAAGGCTGCAACGGCATTTTCTGTTCCTAGGCAGTCGTAGATGGTAGCATCCATTTCCGGTGCATGTGATTGATATGTTTCCAAAGGTAGGTCCTTCAATGCCACTTTGCGATTCATTGCTTCCCCAACCATTGCCCCGACAAGGTGATGGGCACGTCGTTGTGGCATTCCTTTTTTGATCATCCACTCCATCAAGGTTGTTGCGTCGAGGTATCCCTCGTCAAGTCGGCTTGATATGGAATCTCGCTGCAACTCACTGCCTGCGACAATGGGTGTGGCGATATCGAGCATCGCAACGATTGTATCGAAGGAGTCGAACAGTGGTGGCTTGTCTTCTTGAAGGTCGCGGTTGTAAGCCATTGGAAGATTCTTCACCAAGAGCATGAGCGTTTGAAGATTCCCCATCACACGGGCTGATTTTCCACGAGTGAGTTCCAATGCGTCGGGATTTACTTTCTGCGGCATGATGCTACTGCCCGTGCAGAATGTCTCAGGAAGTTTGATAAAATTAAACTCAACGGTAGACCAGAGGATCCATTCTTCCGCCCATCCACTCAAGTGTGAGGCCACCACGGATAGAACGAAAGCCGTTTCCATCATGAAATCTCGATCGGAGCTTGTGTCCAAGCTATTGCGAGTGACTTCATCAAAGCTGAGTTTTTTGGCGGTCAATTCCCGGTTGATCGGTAACGTGGTGCCGGCGACGGCAGCTACACCGAGACTGCTGCAATTGACTCGTTTTCGGCAGTCCGCAATGCGTTCTCTGTCTCTCGCGAACTTTTCGACGTAGGCTAACCAATAGTGCGCGGCTAAAACGGGTTGAGCACGTTGAAGATGAGTGTAAGCGGGGAGGATGACATCGAGGTCTTCGTCGCACCGATTCAGGAAAGCCAACTGCAGAGCTTTTAGCTTCTGATCAATGTCATCGAGTGCATCACGGATCCACATTCTAATGTCCGTGCTGACCTGGTCATTGCGACTTCTTGCGGTGTGGAGTTTTCGCCCGGTATCACCAATTCGATCGATCAGTGCCTGCTCCACATGCATGTGGATATCTTCTAATTCAAATCGAATGGGTAGAGAATCGGAATCGATTTCTTTCTCAATTTCACGCAGTGTCTCTGAGATAAGTCTCGCTTCCTCCTCCGAGAGTAAATCCACCGATGCAAGCATCTCGGCATGTGCGATGGAGCCTTGGATATCATGCCGGTAGAGTCGCCGATCAAAGCTGATACTTTCACCGTAGGCTTCCATGCGTTCATCAGCACCAGCTTGAAAGACACCACTTCGAGATGGACTGTTCACTTCTGTTCCGTAATCTATATGGGGAGATTTTGCGTCGGGATGAGTCTACCTTTGATACAAAAGGATTGCATCCATCTTATTGAACCCATGAAGCGGCGAATCGTCAAAAAATGTTGTCACCACGTGTCTGGATTTGTATTTACTTCACCATTATCAGGTTGTCACGCTAATTGGCGACCCGGATTATCATCTTTGTCAATGAAAACAATTGGGTCCAAAAGGGGTTTTCCTCTGTCTCCATCAGCAAATACTGGCAATGATAGAGAAAGTCGAGCTTCAATTCGAGTTCATTGATTCAAACATAGGCTGCAAAACCGACGACTGAATCCGATTCGTCAGTGACAGCGAACCTACCCAAAGCCATGAAGCACAATCTTCGTATACTTTTTCTGGTTCTGACTCTGCTCGGGTTACCGGCGAATCTCGTATGGGGTCAACGCTCGCTGGATCAACGAGTCATAGGGAAAGCCTTGAGTGGAGAGCCCTACGGAATTGGTGTTGTCGAGATTCCGATTCCCAATCCTGTCTCGGGCCGTGTTGAACTCCCTCTTACTGTTCGCGAGAATCAGGGCAGTAACAACACTCTTTTCCGGATATCACATGATTTGGTGGTAGAAGTTGCCCCTCCATCTCAAAGGCAATTGCCACAAGCTGGTGGTGGTCGCCTATTGGAACGCGTCGGTGAATTATTCAAGGAACTTTCCGGCGATGAATCGATGCGTTTGCAAACGGTTTCTCGACGATTATTTTTTCTCTTTCGTGGTGATGAACCAATAAGGATTCAAGTCGCCGACCAGAGACGTGATTTTGGTCAGATTACGCTCAATCCCGAAATCAATCATCCTTTGCATACCGATTTGATGAATCAGTGGTGGGAGGGATATGCGACACAGATGCAGTCCCAAATAGAGAGTGCTGATTATCCCACTCTGGTAGAGAGTTATCTGTTGGCAACGCTTGCAAGACAAAACCAACTACAGCTTCCCTCTTGGTTTATCGAGACGACCAGTGTTGAGGAAGACTTGGTGGATCCTCTGAAGCTGATTGGTGGAGTTGAGGAGGTGAGCGACACGATTTTTAAGCTTGCTGCTCGCGGTGTTGACAATCATTCTTCAGTCCGTCGAATGAAATTACCCAATAGTCCAAAGTGGACGCCTGCGCGAGATTCCATCCGCGATGACTCTGATGTACCGATTGAGCCTCTTGCTTATCGTGTACCGTCAGAGTGTTTTTATATTCGTTATGGTTCTTTCAGCAATTACTTATGGTTTAAGGATTTATCCGAAGCGAACGGCGGAGACCTTTCAAAATTGGTGACCTTGCGGGGAGTTGAGCGGAACGTCTCGGGGCGAGTTGAGAAGCAACTTGCTTTTCGCATGACCCAGTTGTCTCGGATACTAGGAGGCACGCTGGTAAAGGATCAGGCATTGATAGGTCGGGATCTCTATCTTAATGATGGTGCGGCTCTTGGAGTTCTCTTTCACGCTACCAACACCACGGTGCTGCGTGCATCGATTCAAGCGGAGCGTCGCAAGATTGCGTCTGAGCACGATGAGGTGACACTGGAGGACATCCAAATTGATGGCCAAAGCGTCTCGTTTTTGAGCCACCCAGGTGGTGAGGTACGTTCATATCTTGCTGTTGATGGTGACTACATGCTCGTGACCAACAGTCGTTACCTCATCAAAAGATTTTACGAGGTTACCCGAACAGGAGAGACATTGGCTTCCACCTCTGCTTTTCGCCAAGCGCGACGCTATATGCCTTTGGCGAGGGAAGATACAGTTTTTGCCTATTTCTCGCCGGAGATGTTTCAGGGACTCATTTCACCTAAATACATGATTGAGCTGAGGCGGCGGTTATTTGCTAAAGCAGACTTGGTGATGGTTCAGCTATCACGACTACTCTTAAAGCAGGAACAGAGTGGGGGAACTGAGGTTTCTGGCGACGCTCAGCAAGACGCAGATTCTGGGAGCTTTCTGAGTATCGATGAGTTGATCAAACAGAGATTTTTGCCCGCTCGATTTGGTGATCGTTTTGATCGAAGTGGAGTCTTTCAGGTCGGTAACCGGCTGGTTGACACTTTGAGGGGGGCACAAGGAACATTTATTCCCATCTGTGATGTGGATGTTCAGGACGTCACTCCAGAGGAAGCTGAATGGTATGACAAGATTGCTACCGGTTATCTGAGTCGTTTCGCAAACTTTGATCCAGTGATGGTTGGAGTTCAAAGAAAAAGCTTGGATGAAAAATCTGAACAGCAACAAATAGTGATTCACGCGGAGATAGCTCCATGGGATCCAGGAAAGTACGGTGAATTAGCCAATCAGTTAGGGCCACCCACTCGAACAGTCATGAGATTTGCCCCGGATGATATCGTGAGTGTACAGGGTCACGTTGCGTCGGATTGGCTCGGTCCACCAACCCATTTATTCGCGGCAATCAAAGATACGACGCCGCCGGATCCAAGTCGATTTTCCGGGGTACTGCGGACCTACTTTTCTATCAAGCAAATCCCCGGCTACCTCGGTGCTTGGCCCCAACCGGGTGCATTGGATCGACTGCCACTTGGGTTGGGGAGGGGTCGCGCTATCGGGCCGGGAATGACAAAGCTTGTTGGCGGGCTCTATCGTTACAATGATGGTCAGTTTAGTGTTGTCTCTTTTCACCCTGACGTACTTCAGGAGAGCTTACCGCACCTTGCTGCCATGGACTCAGAAACAACAGCTCAGGCGAGGTTAAGAATAGGAGATTTGGGAGGAAGTCAACTAAGAGATTGGGTCAATGAGCAGCTGTATCAACGCGCGAGCGAATCTAGCCTTTCTGGCGCGAGATATTATGATTTGCTGTCTCAAAATCTTCCCATCAAGCCAGAAGATGCTCCGGAGGTGGCTCGAATGATTTTGGATGCAAAGCTTCAATGCACTCTTGGTGGTGAGTATCAAATATCGCCAGAAGATTCCTCGACTTGGGTGAGTAGTGTTTGGGGTGGTGAAAGACCACCAGAGAAGGTGCCAAACGATTATCAGGCTCCATTCCTGCGATGGTTTCACGGTGTTAATGCTCGTGTGACGCAGCTCGATCAGCGATTGATCGTGGATCTCACCCTTAACCTTCAGTAGGCGATCTTTAACTCAGAATTAGGCTTTGGAGACCTGCGAAATTCTCGTTTGAATCGCGCGGGCTACCTCATGATGAGGACCAAGATAGTCCGAGATCCTCCATTTTAGGTTCGGATATTTCTTCGAGGCGTCGTCCACCTGTTTAGCTATAGCTTGATACAGTCGACCTTCAAATAAGAGATGAGGCTGGATAACCACCGCATCAAAAAGGTCTTGATTAGCAATTTCCTCTAGTACGTCTGGAAGCTTCGGCTCCGACATCGCATAAAAAGCTGTCCGCACAGATCTAAAATGACTGCGGTGCTCAATCAGATGGCTGAGGATTAGCATGTCGGATCTTGCGCATGGGTCGTAACTACCTCGCCCAACCATTACCAAAGCCGTTCGTTCTCTTGCGGTGTCCAGCTGAGTGATACAACTTTCTACCTTTGACATTACCAACTTTATGATGCCGCTGTGCCTTGAAAGTGCGCGGCACTGATCGTAGGTAATTTCGGGTGTCTGCTTCTGAGATTCTTTAATCGCTGAAGGGATATCCTGTTTGGCATGGCCGGCAGCGAATAAGAGTAAAGGTGCTACGTGAATATGTTCAACACCCTGCTCCACCAGCATCGACCAGCCAGCATCGATCGTCGGTTCCTTAAATTCCAACAACGCCGCTTGCACAGGCGTGGAAGGCATCTGAGCAGCAAGCTCATCTCTCAATCGGAAGAATTCCGCAGTTCCCGCCTCATTCCGGGTGCCGTGGCCGATGAGGAGCACTCCCGTTGATTTTTGGCCAATCATCTTACTCACGACATCGACTAGCGGGAAGGTGTAAAACCCCAGGGAGTATGCACTAAGCGGTCAACCCTTAGGGGGCCGACCGCAACATGCATCCGTTCAACTTATCAATGGTTTAGCTTACTGAACCAACGCTGAATCTGTGTATCCCGCCTCAGCAAGTAAGCCGATTGCTTCGTCAACGTCAAAACCCTCACGGTATTTGACAATCACCTGACGGTTATCCAAAACGCTGTCGTCTTTCTGTTTCGCTAATTGCACTTCAGCTACGGCGTCCACTTGCTCCAATGTGTCTTTCACTTTCGGAAAACACGCGTATTGGCAGTGCATTTCAGGGACACTCAGTGTCAAGCTCTCCAATGAAGCCGCGGATGTCGTTTCGGCAGCAACGGGTGACTCTTGATCGTTTTGGTTAGCTGGCTCTCTCGCAATCACTAACATGATTCCTACCGCGGCAATGACTGCCGCAACATATGCTGTTCCACGCATGTTTTTCACTCGCAAAAAAATTCAAAAGGATATGGTTTTGTTAATTTTTATCTGTAGCTCTACAGCACCGATTAGCTATTGGTGACTACATCGGAACTATCTGCCACATTCACCCAAACGTGTACATGGGGTGCTCCCCGGTAGTGCCAGACAAAAGACGGGCCCTCGATTCGCCAGTTATCCCAAACGCCATCTTTGCCAAGGTCTTGGTCTTGGTAGAACGAGAGCGTGCATTGATCAAGTCCACCTTGCGTTTTGAGGCACTGCATGGCTTCTTCACCATCGCTTGTGCGATACATCTCGGTGAGCAGCCCGAGTACTTTTTGCAAATGCTGCTTTTGATCACTGGACATCTCAGAGACAGGAAGTCCAGTTAGGCCGCCCTGCTTGCCTTTGAAACTTACTGCCTGCTCTCGTGGCGTTTTTTTGACCAAGGATGCTTTGCGTTGTGAACCGTCAAGCATCTGATAGAGCTTGTTGGCTTCGACCGCCTGACTCCAAAATACATTGTCGGTGTGTTCGGGGTCTTCATTGAAGGTTGGGGCATGGCCGTAGAAGATCGGACCACCGAAAGCGACGTGATCTGCTGAGTTGCCATCGCATCGGAGCGTCATGTGACGGCCGGTCAAAACTAATTCAAACTTTCCATCGTCGGGTTTGCCAAAAATGGCAACCGATTGTTCATTGCCAAATCCACCTGCGTCATCTTCGAGCTGTTGGTAGTAACGCTCGTGCCATTCGGGGGCGATGATACCTTCAAAGATTTTTTCGATGATGGCTCGCTGTGAATCACTGTAAAAATCAGAATTGATCTCGGCCTTTGTAATGTTCCAATTGTTTGCGACGAAGGTTCTCAGTAGACCACGCTTCGGATCTTTGTGATTCCAGTCAAAACAGATCTGATCTCTTTGCTTGGTTTTCAAGCTTGCGTAGAGCTCCTGCACCAAAGTTTCAGGGGATGTCCCTGCAGTGGGTTGGGCAACCGCAGTTGATGATGCGGCGACCGCGGCAACAGCTGTGCTTTCAAGAAAATGACGTCGATTTAGGGAGGTAGAGTTTTTCATAGACAAATTCACTTATTGAACTCGGTTGGACTGGAGGGAAGCTATGAGGGCTGTATTTAGTATTGTAGGCCCACTACTAAACTTTTACATCAAAGTTCCACAGTGATTTTCTGTGAACAGATTGGAAAAAAGTCAAAACGGTTTCAGGCACAAATCTATCTAGTTATTGGACGTACACCAAGTCAATCGGGTTCGTTTCTGTTCAGTGTTTTCCATCTAACGAGGGATTTTCCTGCTGCTTGTCCCGACGATTGTAGTGAATCGCAAGGGAGGACATGCTGATTAACCACATGAATCCGAGGAGAATGGGGCTGTAGTAGGGAACAAAGTGCGAAATAGTTGCGGTGAAAAGAAAGCCCACGCCGAAAATAGCAGACCCTCCCCAGACGTGGCCAGCCATCGCCAGAAAACCAAAACCGCTCAATGCCGAGGCAACAACGAACATGTCATAGGCCGTACCACCGCTGAATTCTGCAAAGCTGTTGATGGTCGCCAGCGTGATCAAGTAGGCAATCCAGATTGAGTAAACCGGTCGTTCGGCTGCACTACGGGGTAGCAGAGAGCCTCCTCGGGCGTACAGGATGACTGCAGCGATCAGAAAAAGCATCACACCTCTCGGTAGCCAAAAGGAAAGCCACGTCGGATTTTCTGATTGGTTGAGCAGAAACATACCCAAATGACTTAAAAAGACGATCCCACCGATACTGACCAGTGATGTGCCCCATTTATTGAAATGTCTCTGGTGTTGATCGCGACGGAGTTCTCTTGCGACTCGATCCATCAATCCATCACTCGACGCCATGGTGGGTTCGCCATCTAAGTATCTTTGCAAATCTGACGCAAATTCGCGTGCTGTCGCGTATCGATCTCGCGGATCATGACTAATCGCTCTGAGGCAGATTTTTTCTAATTCGGGTGAGATCTCTTTCTTTAGCGATCGTGGTCGTCGCGGCTCGTCCTGAAGCACGCTTCGCAGAACTTCTGCCATGCTGTCGCCCGGATGTGGTGGTTTCCCGGTGAGGAGTGCGTAGAGAATCGCACCTAGGGAATAAATGTCTGTGGCATAGGTTGGGATGGTGACACCACTAGCTTGTTCAGGGCTCATGTAATGAGGTGTCCCGAGCACCTGGCCGGTACGTGTAAGTGTCGTTCCATCCCGATGCCATTTAGCCAATCCAAAGTCGGTTAGCAGTGGGTGCCCATCGGAAGAAATCAATATGTTTTCAGGTTTCAAGTCTCGATGGATGATTCCCGAATCGTGCGCGTGAGCGACTGCTTCGGCGATGTGAAGAATGATTGCGATGAGCTGATCTTCAGCAAGTGTTTCTTCATTAACATATTTTTGAAGGGTAGTCCCTTCGATTAGAGGCATCGAGAAGTACTCGTTCCCCTCCCAATTCCCTACCTCATAAATCGGGATAATGGATGGATGTTGAAGCCCGGCTGTAGCTTCCGCCTCGATTCGAAATCGGCGTCGTTCTTCATTGCCAGCCAATCGTCCAGTGCTAATGAGTTTCAAGGCGACGAGTCGATCGATTCCAGTCTGTCGAGCACGGTAAACAACACCCCTTCCCCCCCGCGCAAGTTCGGCCTCGATGTAGTAGGGCCCTACTGTTTTCCCGACCAGCGAGGACTCTTCTGGCTCACTTTCATCGAGCCAATGATGGTTCCTAAAGAAGGCTTTTAATTCTTTGTCATGTTGTGGGAATTGATCCAGGTATTCATTCGGATCGGCTTCCTCACCGCTTTCAATGCACTCGATATAATGTGCCATTACCGATTCGAGGGAAGCAGATTTTGGAAGGATTGGCATGTTCACTTAGTATGAGCTGAGTGGGTTGAGGTCACCCGTGAGGATGCACAATGCGAATCAATGCGGGTTTGTAGAAAATACTTCGCGAAAAATATCTTAAAGCGGAAAAACAACGAAGAAATAAGGCGCTGGCGGGCACGTTCATCTTGCAAGACCTATCTCCACATGGATTCCCCATTTTTGTGTGCCCGTAAGAAGCTTTGCGAGACGAATCCTCCACTATCGAGGGGTGTCCCGCATGGATGCCAGATTGTACTACGAATCATTTACGTGCATTAACTAACCACGCTTAAAGTCGTCAGATGGACGTTTTTCTCATTCTAGTCATACTGTGGTTGTTCGTGACATTCATCGGTCACCTTTCTTGGTTGATTTTGGCCGCGGTCTTTCAGACTCTCTTCAGCCAAAACTCGGTTCTGAGTGGAGCCAAGAATGATTCCTTGGTGAACGCTACAGACTATGAAAAAAGTCGGAAGGTTCTTCGTCATCTGAGATTGATGGGTCATCTTGATGACCAACAGCTTAACGAAGTCCTCGATAAGCTTCGCAGTGCACAATACTATGGATCTCGAAAGCCTGTCACCCTGGATGGCGGAAAGCAAAAAGGAGGTTCGCTGGATTCTCCTCAGGTTGACGCTACTTATGTTGATGAGGAGGCTGCCTCATTCAGGCGAAAAGAGCAAATCACTGAAGGCGAAATGGAAGGCTCGCCTAAAATCGGTGTAGCTGCAGATGCAGGTTCAAAGTCAAGCGATGATCCATTTGCTGATCGCTTTGAAGGGAGCAAAAGTGAAAGCGCAGAACATGAAACGATTGAATCGGATTTAGATAAAGCTGTCTCTAAGACACAGAATCAAGATGCAAAAAGTAATGCCGACTCAACTCTAGCCAACGAGGAAATTCTTGACGCCTCATTGGCTGATAAAGAGCCAGCTTTATCACGAAGTGTAGTGATTCAATCTTTTCTTGCCTCTCACAATATTCGGTGGGGCGAAATTGTAGCCGGCATCCTCATTGTGGTTTGCTCCGTGGGATTGGTCCGAACCCTCTGGAATCCCTTAGTCGCCACCCATCGTTTAATTCCCTCCGTAATCTTCTTGCTTGCGAATGTAGCGATTGGTTCAGCAGGGCTGTATACACTTAACCGCTGGCGTCTACGTCACACAAGTCGTGCTGTTCTTATTATCACAATACTGTTGATTCCCCTTAGCGTCTTGGCCGGGATTGCTGCTGTTGGACGTGATGCGTCGTTGCTGGCTACCGCGGACCCAATCACAATAGCCTTTATTTTGCTGGCGTCTGCGATCTATGGTCGACTTGCTTATTGCTGCATTTCTGCCTTAGTTCGCCCCATGTACAGCCGACATCTCACTTTCGGTTTCTGCGTTACGGTGGGGTTGATGCCATTTACCAGAGTGGCGGTTGAGCAAATTGGCGAGAATGCGGGTTGGTTGTTGCTCATCGCTTCATCAGCGGTGATGGCTACGGCAGATTTCCTTCATCGCTATCGAGGTAGAAAGACAAGGGGACTCAGTCAAACACTTTCCAAACTTCATCTTCTTTTTTTAGGTTTGTCTCTCTACTCGTGTGCCACGGTAGGTACATATTTTGTTCTGTGTATCCGACGAATGGAGGAAGCAGATTTCTTGCCGCTGGCGATATCACTGATTCCGGCGTTTATGGGACTCGCTAGTATTAGCCTCGGAGTGAGCAAAGAGGGAAAGAATTCAAATCATTCTCTAGTTGGCTTGATCGTTGCCCTGACTCTAGTATTTCCAAGCCTCGTCTTGATTGTTCCTGCTTTTGTGTCGATGGGTTGGGTCTGTCTGTGGGCACTTTTGCTAACCCTATGTCTTATTTGGTCGATCTATCGCGCAAGGCAGGCAGAGTGGTCTGCTCTTGCCACCCTTCCCTCAAGCATTGCAATTCTAGTAGTACTTCAGCGGTGGACCGATTTATCATCTGTAGTAGGAACGAATCCTTGGAGAAGTTTTCTTACCGGTGAAAGCTTTCTGGTCAGCGTGGCTATGTCGGCTTTAGTATTCATTTGGATGCTATTGGATCGTGATACCTTTCGAAGCATGTGGATCAAGCGATCTCTGTTTGCTTGGTTGGCCGCATCCTTCCTAATAGGAGTCGTTCTGCTGGTACTACCCGACTCTTTTCTTGGGGCGTTCCCTATCTGGTTGTTCAGTCTTGTGCTTGGTTGTGCAAGCGGCGGAATCACGCTGGCAGCTTATTCAGCACGCCTCCGGGGTAGTCATCTTCCTGTTCTATCTATTTTCTCGATCGCGATGCTTTGGTCTTCGATATTCAAGCCTCCAACCTGGTTTGAGTTGTCATCGATCGAACCACTCTGCTGGGTAATCTTTCTTTCTGGTTTGACCGTGCTCTTAATTGAAGAAGTATCGAAGATTTACATTTCAAAGTTGGATATTGAACTCAGAGAAAGTCGCTCCAGACAACGCAAGCTGAGGCTCAGATCTGTCGATTGCGGCTTCACGTGCATTGTCTTCTTTGGATTGCTTGCACCCAGCCACCTACCCACTTTTGGCGGTGTCAATGTGGCGTTGTTAATGGCAACCACTCTCGGTTTTATTTCTGCTGTTGCGTCCCAATCGAGGAGCCGACTTATCGCTTCCCAACTTGTTTCGATTCTCTGCATGGGATGGTTTATATTCAATATCACTCCATCAGAATATTACACGTTGGATCGTCTGTTGTTCGGGAGTGGTGGTTGGGTTTTTGTCATTCCAACGTTAGCCCTTGCAGCGTTCTGGTTGTTGGTGCGGGAAGTGTTCGCCAAGATTGATACTCGCAGGCCACCTAGAGCGGAGAAAGTGCTTTCCGTTTGGAATTCAGCTGATATCAGGTTGTGTGGATGGTATCGCGTCGTGGAAGTATGGTTGCTGATGGCGGGCTTGCTGATTGCGTCTGCAAGCCTGCTGTCTCACTTCATTTCAACATTGATTTCATTTCGAGTGGGTGCTGAGGATCATGAATTATTTTGGGCTGAATGTCTCGGCATCACGGGATTATTCGGTTTTTGCTTTCTCGTGAGACGCTACGTATCTGAGGCTCGTTGGCGGCTCTCTTATGCGAGTGTGACGACAATGCTGCTGCTTTTTTGGGCATCTTGTTCCGCTTTGGGACTATTGTTCAAAGAGGAACAGGGTCGCGGGTATCTGATCGCGGTATCAAGTTCATTGGTCCTTTTTGGGGCCACGGTCTGTTATCTTCTTTTTCAGCGACTGCAGCACAGGAAGCGAAAATACTTTTCGTTGAGTATAGAGACAGCTTCGTTGGCACTGTTAGGGATTGTTGCTTTAAGACTTTTGGTATCAGATTGGATTTCACCTGTTTCTGATGGTGGA
>JAYYHM010000471.1:0-2982 GCA_036148415.1 Planctomycetota bacterium | reverse complement strand
CCACCAAAACGAATCAGGCCACTGAATCGTCACATGGAGGACGGAATGCGTGTAACGTGAGGTCGCTAAGAAATCGAGATACAGAAGCACCAAATGCAGAAAGTTCGCAAAACGCCTCTTTAGACCCCGGAACGCGATCCGTTAACGCAAGTGAGGTCGCTTGGAAAAGAATTCGCTTCACGAGCCAGATTGACCTCCTCGATCGAAATGCAGCAGGTTTTTCACCATCCCATACCGCCAGCCCAAGCTACTGCACTTGCAACTCCGCTCCTTGCACCTTTACCAATCAAAAAAGTGAAACCATCAATAGAAAATTCGGTCCTACCTACATCGTCAAGCACCCGAGGAAAGCTATGCACAAATTACTACGCACATCCGCACTCCTGATCGCTCTTATTGTCCTTTCAGCACCCAACAATTCATCAGTCACAGCCTCGGAGTGGCGCTGGGCGAAGCCACTAAATGAGAAAGTTGGCAGTTTCTTCTACACCTCCAATCAAAGATTCAAGCAATCTGATTTCCACAAAGCCCGCTCGCAGAGCAAGACGCAGACAAGAAGCTACCACCGCTCAAGGGATTTGCGACGTCCAGCGTTTAATTTCAGGGGAATGAAAAAGCGTCGGTGATTCCAATCCCCAACAACACATTCAGCTTTGAAGAACCTCGTTGCATAACGCTGCCTTGGTCTGAATCTTCGGGTTGGTCCTGCTACTCAGGGAGCCAGAGCAAAAATGGGGATCGTAACCCATGGACATCTTTTGAATTTGAGTAACGCCAAGGGCGAATCGATTTCCCGCATCACAAGCTAAGCCGCTTGTTTTGAGGAAGCTGATAGTAGAGGTGCGGCGTTCTTCACGCGGATACAATTATAGCTTTCTACGGTTTCGCTTTTGCCTGGCGCCTCCGTTGAAGAATTCCCTCCAACTTCTTCTGCTCGGACGCCCGCACCTCTTCGGAGATTGGTGCGGGCACAACAGGTGCTAGGTCAATTGGATCGGATTCCCGTAGATTCCGAAGTCTAATATTTCGATACCATACGGGATCACCATGGTCCTGCAGGCTTAGATTCGCGCCGCGAGCCTCAAGATTGCCACCTCTCTGCTCAAGAAGATTCACGTGGAATCTCCATTTTGGATCACGGTAATCCATATGCACCACCTTCTCTCCATTGAGCCAGTGCTGGATCACAGAGCCTTTGCAAACGATGCGGCCCTGATTCCATTGGCCGACAGGTTTCGTTGCATCCCTTGAAGGTTGAACGCAGAAATACAGGGAAGCCGCGCTAGTGCGCGGGTTGGTTCCGTCTCGATGCTTCTGATTGTCGAGGATCTGATACTCATACTGGGTTGGACGATAGTACACACCGCTATTACTGCCCTCCGCCACTTTCCAATCGAATCTCAATTCAAAATCATCCGGCACTGCTCGATCGACAAAGACGAGGCTACCTCCTGGCCCCTCCCGAGAGATGACACCGTCGTGAATCGTCCAATTCCCCTGATGTTTCCAACCACTGAGATCATCCCCTTCGCTTAGCAGCTCAAACTCGGCATTCGATGGATCGCTATGCGTTGGCGATGCTTCCTCTGCCAAAGCATTAACAGCAGTAACAGGAATAGTGAGAAATAAAAGCGACGAAATGAGGGCAGGTTTTGGCGATCGCATGGGAGGAGTCTTTACAGAGGAAGAAACACGATTGATTTCGAGGACCTGGGAGGGAGTCTATGCATAGCTTACACGACGGTAGAAGTAGCTGGCACAGCCAACAGCCACCAACACCAAGTCACAACGAACACGGGCCTTCGAATTGCCACAGCTCAATCAAGGCAAACGCGATAATTAAGGTTTGCTCAGATAAAGGCGCTTACCTGTGAAAACCCAAACTTACGGTCAACGCGCGCGAAGGGACGGGGAAACCGAGAGATTCTGAACCTTGCGGAGTTGTTCAGCTTGAGTTTCCGAAATCACAGTCAAGCCTTGCAAAGATAACTTCTTCACTCGACTAAGACTCTCCGCCTGGGCATCCGTAATCGACGTCAGGCCATCGAGCCCGAGGAATTCAACCCTGCTTAGGCTCACTGCTTGAGAGTCAGTAATCGAGTTCAAGCTATCCAATCGAAGCGTGCTGGCTTGACTCAGCGCTTCGGCTTGTGCATCCGTCAGGCTTTCCAATCCCCCCAAATCTCGATAGATGCCACCACCGATTCCCTCCGCCTGCTCATCGGTAAGTGAAACCAAGCCTTCAAGGGTCAAATAGTTGATCTTTCCCAAACTCAATGATTGTGTGAGTGTGATCGATTTCAGGCCATTCAGCTGCACCGGATCCACTCCACTGATTGTCTCTGCCTGCTGATCCGTCATCTGACCCGTATTGTTGATTTCCTGGATAAGCCTACGCGTTGCTTGCTCCTCGGACTCCTGTGCGCAGCCGATAAAGAGTAAGTTCATTCCACATAGGATAAGAAAGAAAGATCGGTTCATCCAAATCGCCGTACGGGTTTTGAGCATCTTTATGGACACACTCAACGGGAGTGTGTTCACAAAGATTACCACACAGAAACGTCGGGTATTTATCCCGCTAGAAAGATTTAGAGGTGTGACCATGCCTTTGGACCAAGGAGTTGGCGAGATACGAAGGACCCTAGTCACCTCGGCATCGAACGAGAATCCTTTGTCTTATTCTTCTCGGACAACGGCCCGGCCGGGGACTGGCCCGATTCGGATGATTTTCGCGGTCGGAAAGGCCCCATCTATGAAGGTGGCCATAAGGTTCCAGAGATTGCTCGGTGGCCTGGAAAAATCAGACCGAATACCTCGTCGAATGAACCGCTAATCAGCATCGATGTCATGCCTAGCATGCTAGATCTTGCTGGGGTGGATTGTCATGTGAATCTTGACGGGCTGAGTTTCCATGAGCTTGTGCTCAACGAAACTCCCCTACCGGAACGTCCTCTCTGTTGGGCATTGATGTCAAATGGCGGC
>JAYYHM010000470.1:0-4190 GCA_036148415.1 Planctomycetota bacterium | reverse complement strand
CCCGATGGATCGGCCACTCCACTCCTTTCGATAATCCACAAGGGTCACTTTATGCAAGCAACTGCAAACGACCTCCAACTGATCGAACGCAAACGCGATGGGAAGGAACTTTCCGATCAACAGATTCGTCAGTTGGTCGAGCGATTTGTTGACGGATACCTCCCCGACTATCAAATGTCAGCATTTGCAATGGCAGTCTATTTTCAGGGCATGACCCCGGAGGAGACTGCTTCCCTGACCCTTGCCATGCTTGAGTCGGGCAGCCAACTCACATGGCCAGAAGATCAGCTGATCAGTTCGAAACACTCCACCGGAGGAGTAGGGGATAAGGTTTCGCTCATCCTCATACCCTTGCTGGCATCTTGCGGTCTGAAAATCCCGAAATTATCAGGGAAGGGATTGGGGATTACGGGTGGAACACTCGACAAACTGGAGTCGATCGACGGCTTTCGAACTGATTTTAACGTTGCAGAGATTCAGTCCGCAGTCGAAAACGTGGGATGTTGTATTACTGGAGCTACCCATGACATAGCGCCCGCAGATCGTCGTTTGTACGGCCTGCGAGATTCCACCGCTACAGTCCCCTCAGTTCCTTTGATCACCTCGAGCATCCTAAGCAAGAAATTGGCCGAAAATCCCGATCACCTCGTCCTCGACGTCAAGTTCGGCAAGGGCTCCTTCATGAAAACCGAGGAGTCAGCACGTCTTCTGACCCGGTCGCTTCTAGCTACCTCAGAAAATCTGGGGTTACTCACCCAATGCGTCATATCTGACATGAATCAACCGCTGGGCAAAACAGTAGGGAATCTTGTCGAGGTCGGAGAAGCGATTGAAGCTCTTGAAGGCCATGGTGAGCCAAGACTCATGGAAACAGTCTTCTGCTTGGCGATGAACCTCTACAAAATGAAAAATGCCGGAATGGACGAATTTGATATTCGTAACATGTTTGACAATAAAATCAGCTCGGGTGAAGCCCGCGAGCAGTTTGAACGCATGGTTAGCTTTCAGGGCGGAAGCTTAAACAATCTTGTGAATACGGCTGAGGTGCGGACACTTCAGGCTACGCAGGATGGTTTCATTCACTCCATCGATCCCGAATCGCTAGGTTGGGCGATCATCGAGTTAGGAGGTGGTCGGAAGCAAAAAAACCAAATGATCGACCACACTGTGGGATGCGAACTACTGCGCCAACCCGGCGAGGCGATTTCCAAGGGTGAGGATTGGCTGAGAATCTACAGTCCAATTGACACAGAGCGACAACGTCACGCAAATGAATATTTCCTAAAGGCCATAAAGATCTCACCAACTCGTCCAGAAGAACGTCCAGTCATTATTGAAGCGTAGACCTAACTCTGATGCAGAAAACAGTCCCCCCTGAACGTGAACTCTACCGACTCGCCGCTGAAGCGGCTCAGCACGCATACGCTCCCTACTCTTCATTCCCTGTGGGTTGTGTGATTGTCGATGAAGCCAACTCAGTACACACTGGATGTAACGTGGAGAATGCCTCGTTTGGACTCACAATCTGTGCAGAAAGAGTTGCAGCGGGATCCGCAATTGCTGCCGGAGCAAAGAAGTTCAAAACCGTCATCGTTGCGTCGAAGGATGCCGTGAGTCCCTGTGGTGCCTGCCGTCAGGTGCTGGCAGAATTTTCTGACGCAGAGACGGAAATTATCCAAATCGATCTTCAACAAAATCAGCGAGCCATTTTCCGACTAAGCGAGCTGCTACCGAATCAATTCACTTTTCAATCCCAAAAACCTTAGCCCATTGTTCCGCCGAGCCTCGGATTCATGTCCAATATTCACTGCATCGAACACCCAATCTGCGAGCATCAACTCTGCCAACTGAGACGAGAGGAGACGCTGCCCTCTGCTTTCCGATCTGCTGCAAGGCAATTGACTCAGTTCATCGCAATCGAAGCGACCCGGAACCTGAGAAAGCGTCAGGTCGAAATTAAAACTCCAGTATCGAGCACTACTGCAGAAGAGATTTCAGACCGAGTAGGGATCTTCCCGATTCTTCGAGCAGGACTAACCATGACTGATCCAATCCTGGAATTGCTACCAGCCGCAACGGTTTTCCATCTAGGCATGTATCGCAATGAAGAAACGGCAATGCCTGTGGAGTACTACAACAAACTCAGTGACTCCCAGCCCGTAGATTTTGCTCTAATTGTCGATCCGATGTTAGCGACCGGTGGCTCAGCTGTCCTAGCCATTGAAGCGATCAAAGCGTGGGGCGTGCGACGCATTGCCCTGCTTTCACTGATTGCATCAGAAGAGGGGATATCCCACGTGGCCGAATCCTATCCGGAAATTCATTTCTATGCTTGCGCCATCGATCCGATTCTAAATTCACAAAAATACATCGTCCCCGGTTTGGGAGATGCAGGTGACAGGACCTTCAATACTCTCTAGCCAATTCAACCGCGAATAGACCTATCATGAACTCAATACCCACCCAACAGGTGATCAGCGTTTTAGGCGTCGCAGCATTCATCGGAGCCGCTTGGCTAATGAGTGCGAATCGAAAGAAAATCGATTGGCGTCTTGTGATCGTTGGCATTCTTCTTCAGTTCGGGTTTGCATTGAGCGTACTTTGGACCGAACCGGGACATTGGCTATTTGACACCTTAGGAAAAGGATTCAATGCTCTTTTGGGATTCGTTTCAGCAGGGAGCAATTTCGCCTTTGGCCTGCCTCCCTCCTCACCGGATGACGCTTTTCCACCTCCAGACCTTCTTCTGAAATCCTTTGCTTTTGGAGTGATTCCCACTGTCATCTTTTTCTCTTCTTTGATGTCAGTACTTTATCACTTCGGCGTGATGCAAAAGATTGTTGGACTTCTGGCGTTTCTAATGCAAAAAACACTTCGAACTTCCGGAGCGGAGAGCCTTGCCGTGGCGGCCAATGTGTTCATCGGTCAAACCGAAGCACCACTCGTTGTGAAGCCTTATCTCCAGACCATGACTCGTTCCGAACTCAACGCGCTCATGGTGGGTGGCTTTTCGACCATATCTGGCGGGCTTTTGGCAATTTATGCTGGCATGGGTATCGATCCTGGGCACCTACTGACCGCCTCGGTTATATCCGCCCCGGCTAGCTTGATTGTTGCCAAGATCCTACTTCCCGAGACGGAAGAATCCACCACGCAGGGACAACAAATCGAGTCCCCAAAAGCGACAACATCCAATGCGATCGAGGCGGCGACCGAAGGTGCAACCGAGGGCATGAAATTGGGTATCAATATCATTGCGATGCTGATCGCTTTCCTCGGATTAATCGCGATGCTGGACGCATTGGTCCAGTGGGGCGCCTCCCTTGCTGGATTTACCGGTGACGACACCATTACGCTATCAGGGATCATCGGATACATCTGCTTTCCGATCGCATTCCTGATGGGCATCCCGACGGCCGAATGCTTCGATGCAGGGCAACTCATCGGAATCAAAATCTTTGCCAATGAATTCATTGCCTACGAACGCCTTAGTGGCATCGTTGCGGAAGGCAACACCTTGTCATCACGAACGGTGATCATACTCACCTATGCTCTAAGTGGATTCTCCAACTTCTCATCCATTGGAGTACAAATTGGAGGCATCAGCGCGTTGGCCAGCAACCGACGTTCCGATCTCGCTAAACTTGGGTTTAAAGCAATGCTTGGTGGAGTCATTGTTTGCTGTATGACCGGCTGTATCGCCGGGATGCTTACTCAATCCTAGATCGACCCAAACTTCACCACTGGCAGGTTTGCTACACCTCATCCGCATCAATTGCGTCACGATCTTCGTCCGCTGAATCACGATTGTGTCCACGTCTTGCAGCATCTATCGCATCAAGTGGCGACCCCGGCACAAAGCCATCTCCCAGGGTCTCAAAGACTTCACCCGTTCTATCTGGGGGATCGTAAGCATTGAGCCCCTTAGTCACCCGAGCACCGCGTGCTTGTGAACTGATCGCCTTGCTCGAGTTGCCTTCGGTCTCACTTGTCAGCAACGGTTTCCTTTTCCATGAACGAAGCAACGCTAACGATGCGACATAAACCGGTAAAGCAGTGCCGAACAAGCTGAATAAACCTGTTCCCAATCCAGACCCTACGGATTCGACAATCTCGGAGGGTTTAGGAGGCGCTTCAGCTGATGACAATTTCATGAACTGTTTGGCCGAAGAATAGACCAGCGGCATCCC
>JAYYHM010000469.1:0-3175 GCA_036148415.1 Planctomycetota bacterium | reverse complement strand
GGATTGCAGTTTGATTTGCCGAGGCAGGCTTACACACGTCTGCATCAGACGAGTGGGACCAAGGGATTTCCGATGGCTGTTCTTGATACCCCTGAGGATTGGGAATGGTGGTTGAAGTGTTGGGATCACGTTTTAGATGCGGCGGAAATTACTGAATCCGATGTTGCGATGATGGCTTTTTCATTTGGGCCCTTCATCGGTTTTTGGACAGCAAATGATGCACTGGTCAAAAGAGGAGCACTCGTCGTACCCGGTGGAGGGTTGTCGAGTCAGAAGCGTTTGCAGATGATCGCGGATCATCGATGCACCATTCTTTGCTGCACACCGACTTATGCTCTCCACTTGGTGTCAGTTGCCAATCAGATGGGTCTGGATCTCAGTGAATCAACGATTAATCGAATCATTGTCGCGGGGGAGCCCGGTGGATCCATTGCGTCCGTTCGTTCAAGGATCGAGCAGGGATGGGGGGCGAGGGTGATTGACCATTGCGGAGCGAGCGAGGTGGGCGCGTGGGGGTTCGGAGATAGCAAAGGTGAAGGAATTCATGTGATTGAGACCGAATTCATTGCGGAAGTCCTTCAGGTTGATGATTCAAGCCCACGTGGACGCCCTGTTCCGGAGGGGCAGTTAGGAGAGCTGGTGTTGACCAGTCTTGGTCGATTCGGAGGCCCAGTGATTCGCTATCGCACTGGAGATAGAGTGAGAGCTTTTCGTGACCATGAAAAATCATGTCCTTTCATTTGGTTCGATGGCGGAGTTGTCGGTCGCGCTGACGACATGTTGGTGATTCGCGGAGTCAATGTATTTCCGAGCAGCGTTGAATCGATTGTGAGGGACTGTCTTGCCTACGCCGAATTTCGGATGATCGCAACCAAAAAAGATGAGATGGATCAGCTCGAGATCGAGGTCGAGGCTGATAAAGAGGGTGTCGACAAGTTAGCCTCAGTGTTGCGCGATCGATTAACACTGAGGGTGGATGTGCGACCGGTGCCGATCGGATCGCTTCCCCGTTTTGAAGCGAAATCACGTCGACTCGACGATCAGCGATAATGCAAGCAGCGAGTTCACGACAGACGTCATTTTTCAGTAGGTTTATCATGCAATCCGATTCAAAATCAAACTTTCATCTCGTTGCTTTACGCCGCGAGGGAGAGGATACGATCGAATTGATTTGGAACGATGGGAGAGTAGATCGATGGACTGCTACAAAACTGCGTAAGCTGTGTCCATGTGCTACGTGCCGAGAGAAGCAGCGAGGCGAAGCCGAAAAGCAAGATCAGAATGCATTCATGCTGTTACCTGTCCTGACGGCCGCCGAGGCTGCGCCGTTGAGGGTTCAATCTATGGAGCCTGTGGGGGGATATGCCTACCGTGTGCGTTTCAGTGATGGACATGGTTCAGGACTTTATCCATTCGCATTGCTACGCGATGCATTTTCTAATCACGAGGATTAGATTTCGTGATGCATAAATTTCGGGATCAGTGGACCTGGTTGAGATAACGAACCGCGAACGGACTGATTAGCTTGTCACTGGTGGAAGTGAATATTGGCGGATACGCAAGCTGCTTGTCACGGTCTTTCTTAAAAAATTCTTTTTTCACCACCTTTTTCGATGCATTCTGTTAAGGAATAGCTTGGTCTTATGAAGAATTGCAAAAGCTATTCTTTTACCTTGCAATTCTGCTTGACTGACATCAGGGCGAGAGGGTCTCTTGCAACGCTGCTGTCTGAAGCTCTCATCACTTCAAGATTGAAAATAAGGTGTAGAGCCTAAACGGATCTTAGCGATGGTTAGAGATCGTGCTCTTCAGCATCTCTCAGGATTTTTTCTTACCTACTTTAGATCGAGAGAAGGCAACATGAGGGTGTTGTTAAGGTGGTGGGCTTGGATTAAAGGTTGTTTTGATCCTGTCGAACGACGCAAGCGATTAGAAAAACGCAAGATCAAGGAAATGGCTGATTTTTTAGAGAACAATCGGAAGGTGGATTCGGATGGCGATCACTGATCAAGAATCCGGTGGATTGTCCAGTAGATCTCTTCTGCGAAATCTTCACCATCAGCGGATTCGATCTGTAACATTAAATGTAACTGATCAACGGGTCTCAGATCGGGCACAGAAAGATCGATTGTTCTTTGGTTTGAGTGCACCTTGACTTCCTCCACTTGGAGTGACTCCACGCCCACTTGATCATCCGAAGGCCGGTACTGTGCTGAACCGTAAGATTTTCGCCAATGATAGTTCCAGTGTTTCAGGGTGAATGCATCTGAATCTTGGCAGGAGTCACTGTTGATCTTTTCATTGAAAGTTAATTGCAGGCCACCTTTGATCACCTTGCAATCGACTAGCATTGGTGCCGCATTGCCGGTGTAACGAAGTCTTTGGATACCATTGTCCTGGAGTCCGACGCGTCCTCCGCCGTTCCACCCCTGTAATCCAGTGGCATAGACTTGACCATCTCGCGGATTGGTTCTCGCTCGCATGACCCCCGTTCGAAAGTTCAAGGGTAGCCTGACAATTGCACCTTGTAGGACATCTTCAATTTCCTGCGTCATCAGATAAGACATCCATCCTTTACCAAAGCTAGTGTGCAGCAGATGGTTATGAAGGGGGCCAAAGCGTTTGTCCCCTGCCCAATGTTGTCCGCCTGACGAGTTGTCAAACTCTTGAGGCATCCAAACGATTGGCTTTTCAAAAGACGTTGGTGGCACTACCTTCTCCAGGTCCACTTTTCCACCATCAGGTTCCCACATTCCAGGAATGGAATAGTTGGGTACCCAGCCGTAAAAAGTATCAGGCTTCAGGTAGTTGATTTTTGATGCCGGCATCCACTGGCCTTGATTGTCACTCCCAACTAGGCGGTTACCTGGCATCATGCCGAGACCGTTAGGTGTACGGAACCCAGTGCTGAAAACTTCTCTTTGCCTCCCATCGTTCGAGATCTTGTAGATGGTGCCTGGTAATTTTGAGTCACTTCCGTGTCCACTCTTGGCGTAGTAGAAGTTTCCCTCTTCATCCGTCTGAAGATCAAAGTTGAACGCATGGAAGTTCACGGAGACATCGGGGTCTGCTGAAAAGCTTTCATAAAAATCAGCTTCGTCATCCTGATTCAGATCATGTAATCGAACTAGGCGGTCCTTACACGTTACGTAAATCTGATCCTCAACAATGCGTA
>JAYYHM010000468.1:0-2717 GCA_036148415.1 Planctomycetota bacterium | reverse complement strand
CTCGCGATGCCTTACAGCCATCTCAACAATTTGGGGAATGGCTCGAGTATCGCTGTCGCAATACTCGGCAACTCCTTCGAAGTCACCCTCATCGAGCATTTGTTCAATGTCATCCATGAACTCGTCTTGCTTCTCTTCTGACTTGAACCGTTTCTTCCCAACCCGGGTCCAGACAATCACGATGCAAAAAAGACCCCACAGCGCAACGGCCGCAAGAGCGCCATAGGTCGCGTTAGAGATCATGTCGAATAAAGAGGCTGCTAGCGGCATCTGAAATACAGTCCTTAATAAATGGAAAACTGACTAGGTTGTGTGATCAAATTTTTCAGGTAGTCCAACACCGTAAGGTGAAAAGACGAGGGACCAAGACCTGAATCTTGGCGACTCTCAAATCATGTTCATCGATTTCTTGGAACTCTATCTTCGAGGCTTCCTATAGCGTTGACTAACCACTTCAAAGACATAATCCCCGCCGTTTGATTTACTTTCAAAAACGGTTTTAGCAATTTCAGTCACCGAAGGATGCCCTTTACTGGTGGAATACTCGAGCTCAATCACAGCGAGCTGATCCTCCAAGGCCTTGGGAATGAATTTCAACATCTGACGATTCGAAAGCTGGATACTCGCGGAGTTCAGTAACTGCCTGTCGAATTCCATCAATGGGCTGGGGCTATTCCACATAAAGTAAAGACGCTTCTCGGATGAAGTATCCTCGATTCTTCTCTTCTGAATTCTTGATGAGAGATTCGAAGCAACATCGACACCTTGAATGGATCCACCAATCGCACCCAATTCAATTTTGAAGTAATCGAGCTGAGTAGCGTAGGACCGCACATCTCGAGCCGAAAAGTTAAGTTGCCAGCGTTCGAACCTTGGCACAATGTCCTGACCTTCGCCGGGTGGTCCGGGTGGTCGACTGTCACCTGCGCCTGTACCGGTGGTTGTCGCAGTGGCAGCTGTATCAGTGGTTGCCAATGCACCGGCAACCGTACTCACCGCATCCGTTACTGCCTCGAGTGTGTCCTGAAGAGTGGGTTCCATGAGTTCCTCAACCTCCTCAGCCCCCGGGGGCTCAAAGTCTCTTTCAAAACCCTCTGGATTTTCGCCTCGGCCTGCTGGCTCTTCGATTGGAGGCATGATGGGTGGCGGCGAGTAAACCCAACGCGTGGTCAACCATATGATGAAAAGCATTGTGACAAATGTCCCAATGAATATGATCAACGCAAGAAGTAATGATGTGACAGAATCAAATCGACTCGTTCGTAGTTTCTCCCTCTCAAGAAGCCTCGCTGCTACTCGAGAATTCTCTAAGGAAGATGCTGGGGAAGAGCTTGGAGTTGATGCCATTCGGTATGGACCTGAATCAACGTTAACAAAAAGTTTGGCAGCGTCACTATCTTTGGACGCCACGGTTAATCACTCAAAAACAAGACCGCCTTACAGGTCGTAATCAAGAAAAACGTATTTCGGATTGATACTACGGTACCAGTCCCTCCATTGCTGTTGAGCTCGCTCGACCTCGACTCGAGAAGGCTCATCCGGCATATCAAATCCATCGAACTTTCGGCTTAGGAAACGCAGTCCGTCTCGAGCATAGAGTTTTACTGGACCATCCGGATCACTCAACGCGAATATCAGTGAAGGGACAACACGTAAGTCATCGCTGCGAGCCAAAAGCTGAGCCGCAACTCTTCTCGCTTGCCACGATCGGCTACCTCTGACTAGCCTTTCGAGGCGATCAAGCTGAGCAGCACGGCTCTTGGGATCCTTTGCAAGCTGCAGATCGTCTGGAAGAGACTTACCTTCCGTCTCTCCCGCACCGTCTTGCTCCAAAATATCCAGCATATCGGTCACCTGTGCGGCAACCGGTCTGCCTTTAATTTGCGTCCCATCCACACGAATGTCTGTGGTATCACTCGGAAGACCATAGCCACCCGCGAGACTACCCTGACTCATCGTAAAGATGGTTTTCTGTGTGCTTCGAATCAGAAATAGAAGGGAGAAGGCTGTGGCAATTGGCTTCCTTTCCCATGTTTCTTTGCCATTGAAAGATCCGTCTGGCTGTTGCAATTGCCTAAGTTCATCAACGCCCTTGTTATACCAGGCAGGACTGGAATCCTTCGGTAAACCCTTTGCGATTTCCCAGAAGCTCTCCAACCTCTCAAGTGTATATAAACGGTAGAAGTAATAAGCATCGGTCTGTTTCGCCGGATTCGCCTGCCTCCACCGGTTCAATAAATTGATTGATCCTAATACCGATTCTGCAGGAATCTTTACACGGCTACGACGAGTCTTATTCTTGTCTTCTTTGTACAACTTGATGGCTTCGGGAAGGCCGACAATACCGGGATCCGCGTCATCATCGGTATCTCCCCACAAACGCAATGCATCACCAGCAATCAAAAGGCTACTGCCTCCAGCGATCGCCATGGACTGGCTCACTCCTGAATGACTGTGGTTCCTCGCTCCGGTCTGTGCCGAGAGAGGTCGGCCTGGTCCAGCATCACGAGCAAAATACGGCCAAGCACCCTGCACATCCTGAACACGCAGTAGCCATTGAAGCGTACTCGCAACCTTTGCGTAGTCCAAAGGTAAGCCGTTACGGTCGAGTGTCCAGATCGCGAGCAAAGCATACTGGGCTTGAGAAATATCGCCCTCACTCTGCTCATCAAACATTGGATAGCCGAATGCACCGTTCCTACCCTGATAATCGAATA
>JAYYHM010000467.1:0-5462 GCA_036148415.1 Planctomycetota bacterium | reverse complement strand
TTGATGGAATGTCCAGACGCTAATGAAGCAGATCTGTGGCAAGGTCCCTACTTGGAAGATCTACCCAAGGATGCCTGGCGAAGGGACTTCCGGTACGTCTATCCTGCCTCCAAATCGACCAAGCCTTTTGACCTGTCCTCGGGCGGGCCCGATGGCATCCACGGGAATGACGATGATATTGTCAATTGGGATTCCAGCGAAGCCTGATCAGGGGATCTCCCTGACCGGAATCTTTAAGACACCCCACTGAACGGAGGATTTGTTATGCCCGTCAATGATCGTATTTTCTCGAGAGGTTGCGTCAGCTCAACCTGCGACGCATCGGGTAAATACTGGAATTCTGGCATGACACTCATGGAAGTTTTGATCGTGCTTGCCCTGATTTCAGTATCGCTGGCAGCTGTCGCTCCAAACCTGATGAACTTATACCAAAGAGACTCTTTGAACCGAGTGAATCAGAAAGTGACCTCTTCGATGGGGAAAGCGAGGACACTCGCTGTTGAATCAGGCAAGATCCATCTGTTTCGATGCCAAGCTGGAGGATCCAGGTACGAAATATTTGAACTTGGAGATCCGGCGCGTCATGAAGCCAATCGGTCAAGCCGTGAGGCCTCAGGCACCTCTTCGAGCACCAAGTTATGTGTTCTACAAGCTGAATTACCGAGAGGCTTTCAGTTCCTTACGAGTGAAAAAATGAGTCCTTTGTCCAAGGAGATTCAGATCCGCTGGCTACCCGATGGAACTTCAAGTGGTCAGTCGTTTGGTGTCGGAGAGCGCGGAGGAATCACCCATTGGGTCAGGGTGGATGCATTGACCGGTGAAATTTCTCGGATTGGCACAAGAGGTCAGAATGGAGTCAGTCAGAAATGAGAACGCAGAGATCCAATTCCCTACCGAACGGTTTTACGTTGATCGAAGTGCTGCTCTCTATCACGCTGATGACCATTTCGCTGACCGGCGTCAATCTATTAATCACCACCGGATTGCGGAGTTCCGTCGATTGTCGGGATAGAACAAAGGGGTTGTGTCTCGTGCAATCGGTTGTGGAAGGTTTAGTCGCTGGTGAAAGGATGAGTGCGCGACCGGGAGTGGAGGTGAACTGCGATGCTCCCGATGAAAATTGGCTTTATCGTTGGAGTGCTCTCCCATCGGGTGAAGAGGGGCTCGTCAAGGTGATTGTTGAAGCAAGACGAGAATCTTCGGATCGAGTTGCAAGGGTGAAGGTCAGATGGGCACAGTTGGTTCACGAAACTGACCTGGTCAACCAGCCTCGGAATCGAGGAGAAAGGTAAAGTCCAATGATACTGAATCTTAATAAACCTCAGTTTCCCGCTGCTCAGCGATCCGCATTCACGCTTTTGGAGGTGATGATCTCTACTGCATTGAGTTCGGTAGTCATGCTCCTGGTGTACTCTTCGCTCGATGTCTCAGCAAAATTGTCCAAAACGGGTACAGATGCATTAGAGAGGGATGCGGTGGCGAGGGGCGTGCTATTTCGCATTCATGATGATTTGAAATCTGTTTCTGATTCTCATGCAACGTACTTGGATGACTACACGCGTGAGGTATTTGATTCGCAAACCCAGCGAATCACAGAACTTCAGACTGCATTGCATGATCCAACAGTTTGGGTTTCCGATTCTTTCTTGATGGTCAGAAAGGACTGGCATCTACCAAGGACGGATTTCGAGATAGAAGCTGCCGATCCGTTCGCTGGATTGGTGAAGTGTGTCGCTTATTTCTCTTCGGCTGAGTCCTTTGGTATTGAATTGGCTGAAAGCTTTAAAACGATTGACAAGCAACTGCAAATGGATGGCCGTTGGGACGTAAATCCGATCGGTTTGCACAGATGTTTATTGATTCAGGACCCAGCTCGCACTCATTTCCAATTGGTTGCGGTGGATCCAGACTATGAGAGAACTGAAGTCCAGTCACTAACCTTTGAGATTTTTGACGGCGAACAGTGGCGTTCTGCAGCAGAGAATGAGAGTGGTGAATTGAAAGCGGTCCGGACATCCTTGACCTTATCACAGGCAGGAAAGAACGCAGTGCAAAGTCTCAGACCGATTTCAGTCCGTGAGAGCAGTACTCGAAATCGGTATTCGCTAAAGACAAGAATTCAGGTCTCGAACGTAATTGAGGGCGAGATACGATGAACAGACAAGTAATCCTTATCGATCGGTGCAACCTGACTTTCATGGAAGCTACCGTAAGTTCCAAAAAAATGGCGGTGAAGGCATTTTTTCGTTTGCCTATCGACCATGCAGGGATTTCTGATTCTTTTGAGGAACGATTGCGCGATGAAATGGACCGAGCTCATGTCAAGCCAAAACAGGCGACACTTGTACTCTCTGCCCCCTCAGTGATCGAGCGTTTTCTTGAATTACCTAAAACCTCGAATCGCTTGTTGCCCGAGGTCGTGCAGCTGCAGGTTGAAGCAATGCCTTTGCTTAAGTTTGAAGACCCTGTCTTTGATTACAGCGTTAAAAATCAATCTTTTCAACAGACTCACGTGGGTGTCACCATTTCATCGGGCGCCGAAGTAGGGAGAAGTGTGGTTCGATTTGCCGACGTGGGGTTTCAGATTGCTTCGGTAACATCATCGATTCAAGCCAGCAGTCATTTTCTGGATGAAATTCGACAACAGGGTTCGCGAGGTATCGACCTTTTTGTATTAGCATCCGATCAAAGGTTAGAAATTCTTGCCCTTCATAATGATCAGGTCCTTGCAAGTCATACGGAATTAATTCTGGATTCCGAGAACGAATCAGGCGAAAAGATTCAGCGGTTGGTGAATCGATCGATCACTGCCATACAAAGAAAGTATGAATTCTATAAACCTTCTGAAGCCTTACTTCTTACCGATGATGCTTTGCTGTCACTCGAGCTCCAGAAAAAGCTTGGCGAAGAGTTCAGAATCGAATCAGAAATTAAAGACTATAGAACGGACCTCCAATTTCAACTTGGCAAGCGGTTAGCAGACGACCCCGGAAAGGTGTCAGCAGAGGTGGCTATTCTTGCCGGCGCTTTACTCGGTCAAGATCAGCCTCCACATAGGCGACTCGATCTTTTGAAACCCAAGAAGGCGAAAAATCAATTCGCGCAATTTGGTGTGCTAGCAGCCTTGGCAGCTTCATTGCTGTTATTTCTTTTAGGTCAGGGTTATCTCTATCTTCGAGATAAGCAGGAGGATGTGAACTCGCGTTGGACTGATTTGAAACTGAAAGTGGATGAATTAACAGCAATCAATCAGAAGAGTGATCGTTTACTTCAACTCGCTTCGGTAATCCAAGATTTTCAAAGTAAGGACGTTCCTTGGCTAGCTGAGTTGGAAGCTCTCAGTCAGAAGTTGCCCCCGGAAAATGAAGCCTATTTGAGACAGCTTGTTCTTCAAAGCGATGTCGAGAGTGATTTTCCTCGGGTCAATGCCATTGGTTTCGCCAAATATCAGGCCGATGTGATGGAGATGAATCAGGGACTTTCTACAGTTGGAAGTGCTTACGACTTAGACCCCAGACCGTTTTTTCTTAATGAACGAACCGAACCCTTTATTCATCAGTTTGAACTTGATTTGCGAGTCAAATCGGGTACTCGAGTTGAGGTAAAAGTGGATCCCGTGGTGAAGGAACCGATCTCTGCTTCCTCCCAACAAAACGATCCGGTAGCACCTCCCGACTTTGAGTCCCCTTGATCGAGTCATTGATTTGGTCACACAACATTTCCCCACATTCACGTACCGTGTTGCATCCCGATGTTACAACAACGTTCAAAACTACTTCTTCTGTGCCTGGTCGCGGTGATTCTTTGTTTAAGAGTCTATGACCTGACAGAGCAATTATTACTCGACCCTATTCGGCAGAAGGACTTTCAGATAGTGGATCTTGAAACCGAATTGATTTTGCAAAAACGTCTCAGCAAGCGAATTAGGGAAGCTGAAGGAAATTATGAACGATGGTTGTCCGAAAGTCTTCCAAGCCGTCAATCTGAGGCGGCGACTCTCTATCAGAACTGGCTTGTGGATGCATGTGAATCCTCCAGTTTTTCGAAAGTTCAAGTGACGCCATCTTCGGTCGAGACTGGAGGTTTAGGTACGAAGGTTCTTAATTTCAATGTATCTGCAGCCACAGACTATGAGGGTCTGCAATATTTCCTTCGTACTCTGGAGGAAACCGCACTACTTCATCAAGTTTCCGAGCTTTCAATACGTCAAGCCAACACCGAGTATGAAGATGAATTGTATGTGCAACTTGGAATTCGATGCATGATTTTGGAGAATGCGGCTCAGCAATCGCCGCTACTCGAAGCAGAGTCTCTAGCCGAGGTCGACGCTGCAGTGCGTGAGAGAATGAAGACGGATCCGATGTCTAGGCAATCACCATTTTTGATTGTCGAGGATACGGCAAGCGATTCGGATGTGGTGGAGCAGCCCACCGTGGTGGTTGCAAAAGAACCAATCCCCGAGGTTGTTCCCGCGAAACCGGATTACTCTGCAAAGATTGTTCAGGTGGGTACCGTCATGAATTCTAATGTTCGTGAGGTATGGGTAATGGATCAAAGAACCAATGAAAAGACGATTATCGCCGAGGGCGGAGATTTTGATTTTTATGGAGTCCGCGGCGTCGTTCAGTCGGTCAATGCGCGTTACGTGGTCATTGAGATCAAGGGTAAGAGTTATCAATGGATGATGGCTAAGAGTCTAAAAGAACGACAAGCCATTCCAAGACGTAAACGAGCGATGAAGTCCACTTAGCAAACCAATGGATCAGATTCTATTTTCTAGGTCTGATCAATCGACATATTTAAATATGTCGCTTCTGCGTAAGAGTGTTCGCCTCCACTGGCTCAAAATAGAAGCTGTTCTTCTTTATAAAGACCCATCCAATTTCTTTTGAGTGTGCTCCGAGTCGTTTACTTGCTCCTTCTTCTCGCTAATCCGATGTGATACCTCAGGCATCATTGCTGTGGGCTTTTTCACGCATGAGATAGTCAAATCGCTACAGGCTATCGTGCAAACATTGGTGGTGATTATTTCTTTCAAAATCTTCGAATTTGGTGGAATATTTTCGGAGTAAAACCAAATTCGGTTTGTTCTGCTTTTAACGATCGGTTTGGATTTGAGTTTTCCTTTCATTTCACGAGTTTTGTGGAAAAAAGAAATCCTGATCACGCTTCCCTCAACAGTGTTCATTACAGAAATGACGAATGTGTCGATCGTGACATGCTTGTCGACTATGCAACATCTCGAGGAGAGAATAATGAAAAGAATTTGTGTCGTAGCCTTGATGCTACTCGCAGCTACCACTTGTCGTGGTGAAGACTTGTCTGGATTTGGTTTGTCCGGACTTGAGAACGTTTCTGATGCAGAAGCCATGGACGTTCGTGGACGTGGGTTGGATGCTTCGATCAGCAGCCTCGTAACCAACTCAATGGCTTTCTCAATCGTTGATTCTGCTAGCGGTTCG
>JAYYHM010000466.1:0-3651 GCA_036148415.1 Planctomycetota bacterium | reverse complement strand
GGAGCATATGAAGTGTTTCAATAGATTCTTGATTCAGATGAAATCCAAGACAGACTCTCTTGGACAGTCCCTACTTGATTCAACGATCGTATTACTGGGTAGCGGAATGGGTGATGCCAGTCGACATTCCAACCGTAATCTACCCACACTGGTTGCCGGAGGGGGATTCTCCCACGGGCAGCACTTAGTGAATGACAATCAGACCGGGAGATCTCGGCTACTTGGGGACTTGTATCTCACCTTGATGCAGCAACTTGGCATTCCGGCTGAGAAGTTCTCAAACGCTCACCATAACCTAAATGATCGATTAGGTTAATTAGATGAGCAACCATTTAAAATTGGCCGTTTGGTTTTGCATGTGCATCGGTCGACTGAGTGGTTCTGAGGGTAATTTGAGTGCCACAGATACCGCGCGAGAAGAATCAACTCCGTATTCATTCTCCGGCGAAGATGCTCGCAGGTTCATGGCAGAGAATTGCATGGATTGTCATGCACGAGATAATCCTGGTGACGGTTCTCCGTTTTTTTCGCTGCCAATTGACGACGCAGGATCGCCAGATCTCACTGATCTTGATGGTGGTCAAGTGCAGGACCGCGTCAATATTTCGCAGGGGGATTCAGCTACTGTTCAGACTTGGCGTAGAGTTCTCGAGGTGATCCGAGATCGAGAAATGCCACCACGTGATGTTGCGTCGCTTGAAGATGTGACGATCCAAAAGATGATTGAATGGATCGATGTGAGACTTCAAGACAAAACAGTTATCGGAGGGACACCGCCCAGGCGGCTTAGTCGACGTGAATATCAAGCGACTATCGAAACACTTTTCGGAATGAAGTCTTTCAGATTGCCATCTGGATTTCCAGTCGATCAACCTAAGCACGGTTTCGATAATCTTGGTGAGGGGCTCGTGCTCTCGCCAGCACTGATGGACTGGTACAGCGGGGTTGCAACATCCGTTGCAGATCAGATCTTTCCTCCGCGTCGTACTGCTCCCAAGCCAATTACCAGCAAGGTATCGGTAGATGACCTGGTGATCAGTTACTCATCTGCGAAGGTCGTCAACGATTCCATGCGATTAGGAATGAAGTGTGATCCTATCTCGCGGAGTTGCACTTGGCCCAGTCGTTTTGAGGCCAAGGTTTCTGGCCTCTACCAAATGTCTGTTGAATTATCCGCTTTCCGGCCAAAAGAGGGTTCAAGTCCAATGGCCGTCAAGGTTCTGGCCAGAGATGTGTCCAGTAATGATAGTGTCTCACATCGAAGTCTCAGGTTACTGAAGGAAATATTGGTTACTTCAGAATCGCCTCGTGACTTCAAGTTTGAAGCGATACTCTACGAAGGACAAACCGTTGTGCTCCATTGGGCGAACGCGACCTTGGATAGCGATCGAGAGAACAAGGAAGATTTGCGAAAATTCTTCGAGGATAAAGATAAGCAGAATCCAAAGTACCTTGCCGCTTGGCACGCAATGCTCAATGGAGAATCAGGTCAGGGCTTTCGTGGTGGGATTGGATGGGAACGTGTCAAAGCGAATTTAAAAAAAGAAGACCTCGCTTTGATTACCGCGAAAGAGAAGGAAGCCGTCCTCAAAAAGATTATTGGCAATCCTGTTCTGTACGCAGAAACCGTGGTTTTTGATGATTACGAAAACGGACCCGCCTTAGAGATTCATGGGATTGAGTTCAATGGACCCATGCGGATAGTAGATGGCCCCAAGGAGGAAACCTCTCGAATATTGCGGAAGCAATTTCTCAGTGAATCAGAAGATCCAGTGGAAATCATTAGTAACTTCCTTCAAAGAGCGTTTCGCCGACCGGTTGAGCCCGAGACCCTTGATCAATGGCTGAATATTTTTGACCATCACATCGAGGCGGGGTTTTCGTTTGATGAATCGATGCATCTTGTGATTAGAAATGCCTTGATTTCGCCAAGGTTTCTTTATCGTTGTTTGGGAGATTCAAAATTAGATAACCATGATTTAGCAGCTCGCTTATCCTATTTTTTAAACATGGGTCCACCTGACGAAAAATTATCAAAACGAATCCTTGGTCTCAGTGATGTTGAAGTTTTGCGATCTGAAGCAAATCGACTCATGCCAACGAGCCCCAAAGCGATTTTTGTCAAGAGCTTTACCGAGCAGTGGCTAGAGACAAAAAGGTTGGAGGATATAATGCCAGACCGATCATTCAAGTTCAGTCGGCAAGATCAAAATCAGTCTAAGCTTGAAGTGGAGTACTTTTTCGCTGAAATACTTCGTGACAATCGACCAATCCTTGACTTTCTCACGCCGGATTTTATGTGGACGACTCCACGTATCGCTCAGAATATCTATGGGATCAAAACTGGTTTTGATAAGAAAAAACCTAACGACCTACAAAGGATGACTATCGATAAAGGCGGCCGATATGGTGGTTTACTGGGCATGTCTGCAATCATGACAGCCACAGCTAACGGCGTGGATACTCAACCTGTGACACGCGGTCTCTGGCTGCTTGAGAAAATACTCGGTCAGACTGTTCCACCTCCCCCGGATACTGTTCCGCCATTGACACCAGATACCAGGGGAGCAACTAACCCTCGAGACTTACTGAGTCTGCACACCGATGAGGTGTCCTGCGCACGATGTCATCGCCGAATCGATTCATTTGGTTTGGTGCTGGAGAACTTTGATCCAGTTGGTCGATGGCGTGAGAAATGGCCGGGCGGCGAAGTTGCGATTGATTCTCAAGTAACATTATTTGATGGTAATGAGATCAAGGATGTCGTTGAGCTAAAGAGTTGGCTCGAAATGAATTCAGACCGCTTTGGTAATAGTGTTGCTAATCAGCTGATGATTTACGCAACCGGTCGCTCAATGAGTTACCGTGAGCAGGCAGAGATTGCTGAAATTGTGAAAAGCAACCAAGAGCGTGGAATGGGGTTCAGAGATCTCATTCTCGATCTTATTTGCTCCCCAATTTTCTCTGCAAGGTGATTGCGGAAGCTGAAGGCAATTCCTCGCCGGTCACCATGCTGCACTCGGCACATACTCGGTTTCATTATCGCGATTAGTGAGGCATTCCTCAGCGAGGTCGTCTTTTTAACGCTTTTTGGAAATCGTTAATGCGGATCGGTTTGGAGATGTAATCATCCATACCCACTTCGATGCACTTATTCCGATCTGCAATCATTGCACCGGCGGTGGCTGCAATGATGGTCACATGTCCACCCTCAGTGGCTTCAAGCTCTCGGATCCTCTTGGTCGCTTCGAGACCATCAAGCTTCGGCATTTGAATGTCCATCAAGATCACATCGGGTTGTTCTTCTTGCCAACGTTCAATCGCATCACTTCCGTCGACAGCAATGGAAACCTGGTGTCCCATTTTCTTCAGAAGATGGGTCACCAATAAGCGATTCGAAGCGACATCATCTGCTACCAATACTGACAATTCTTCGTCCGGATTCGATGTAGTCTCTCCCACTTCATCGGTTGATTTTTCCAATGCTTGGTGATCTAGATGACTTGGTTCGCTTTGGTCAATATTTTTGCGTTCTACAACACACTTGAATTCTGATTTCTTTACGGGTTTGATGAGTATCTGGTCAATATTGGGTAGGTTTTGAATCAAAGCTGTCCCTTTCGGGTCAGAAAGCAAACCCACCACATGTGT
>JAYYHM010000465.1:0-7968 GCA_036148415.1 Planctomycetota bacterium | reverse complement strand
GAAATCTTGGAGGTCAGTCGCTCGGAAACCAAGATCTGAAAGCTCATAAACGATACCCATAGCCGGATCGTAGCCTTGCGTCACCATTGGCATTGTCTCCGGCGGGACTTGCTCCATCATCGAGGAGCCCAGCACAAATTCTTTCTTAGTAACGAGTACTTCAATCGCTTTGAATACCAAGGTCTCGATACTTTTGATCGTCTGAGATTGTTGCTGAACAAAGGGGTTAACGGATTGCCTTAGCTCAGGACTTTCCATATCGGATCGCATTTCACTAGGCATCGCGTGCCAAAGCACTTCTAAATGTCCGGCCTGGATCTGATTCACGATAAAGTCGACGGTCTCTTTCAGAGTCGTACCTTCAGGAAAGGCTGGCATGGGTGAAAGTGTTGGAGGTTCTGGAGCCTCATACGACAGAGTTCGCTTGGGAATCGTTTTCTTGGCTGAATCGTCAGCCGCCGGCGCAACCGGATCGGGTTGCATCTTTTTGTAAAGGCTTTGTGCAAGTGCTTTGCTTTCAGCACTCAATTTTGCAATGGGTACGGTAATCTGAACACCATTCTCTTTTACAAGCACGATGCTCTTTCCCTCAACCCCTTTAAACTCTGCCTCCACCGTAAACTGGCCAGTGCTATCGGTCCATGTTTCTGCGACGCCATCGATTGGCAGTAGTAACGCCAAGCAGCTGAGTACAAAAAAGCAGAGAGAAATACGTCTTAAAGGCATGGGTAGAAGGCTCCGTGTGGACCGGCCAATAGGCAGCGGCGAGGATAATGCATGTGGGAGAAAAACGACCGACGACTCATCAGTTTAGTCAATCCGCCTGATCAATATACAGGATTGGGACTTTTTCTCTACGAATCCGAGAGAACCATTCGTGCATCATGGTGGATAAGTAAACCTTAATACCGTTTTCTGGCACGGCGTAGAATTGAGGTGTTCGTTGTGCTTTCGCAGCAGAGGTAGTGTATTCTATTGCGGATCTGGGACAGAAATCGAACGGCAAAATTCACAAAGTGTTCTTACTTTTTCACGCAAAGCCACAAGGAATCAGCCATGCTCAGCATTCTAACCCGAGAATATACAACCCTCGCTTGTGATGAGAGGGATTCGGATTTGATGGATCGGAAGTATCTGAAATGCAGCATGAATGATGCATGTTCACGCTCTCTTCAAGTCATAAGGACAACGGCTCTGTCGATCATATTCACCATCACTGCTTTTTGTATTGGGTATGAGAACGTCAATGCTGAGAACCTGGGTGGGAAGTACATCCCCAGTGACGCAATCGTAGTGGGAGAGGTAAAGGTTGCAGAGACTCTTGCTGCACCTGCTGCAGAGATGTACCCAATTGAGATCTTTGATGCTTTATCCAAACAGAACCTTGGCGTTGAGGTGGGGGCGTTACAAAAAGTCAGATTTGTTGTGGCAGCACCCAGTCTGGGAGAACCACAATTCGCCGCTATGCTCTTCTCCGGTAGACCGTTTCAGATTGAGAAGCTGAGTGGTGAATTGGTTGACATGGAATCCAAATTCGAGATTGGCGGGCACACTTGCTACCCCATCGTTGATGCACCGGGTGTTGTCCTTCATCAAGCGAATCCAAAAACACTTGTTATTGCGAGCCAAGGATACTTGAGTGCAGTTCTTCGGGCTGGGGAGCCATCCTCACCTCCGGGAGCTTTAGCCGAGCTTGCCAACGACACACCCGTTTCAGGTAACGCGACGATCCTCGCGGCGGTTACTCCGATTCGCCCAATGGCAATGGGAATGGTTCAAGCAATGGCAGCTCAAATCCCACCCCCACTGCAGCCTTTCACGCAAATTCCTGCCCTTCTCGATGCGTTTGTGATTGGGATGGACCTCGAGGAATCTGAACTGAAGATCCAATTTGACATGCTGACCTCTGATGAGGCGAAAGCGACTGAGCTCAATGGATTGATTACAAATGGATTGCAATTCGGTCGTCAAATGATGATGTCGCAGATGATGAGTGGCATGGACGCCGATGACCCGATGGCGGATGCCACTCGCCGGTACATGGAAAGACTTTCAGGAATGTTCATTACGTCGATGACACCGGTTCAGGATGGATCGAAGTTGTCTATGGATGTGTCACCTACCCAAGGCATGGCTCTGCAGGGAGTTCTCGTGGGTCTTCTTTTACCCGCAGTGCAAGCCGCTCGGGATTCAGCAAGGCGGATGAATTCAATGAACAATCACAAGCAGATTGGCTTAGCGATGCATACCTCCCATAGTATTTATCGAAAATTCCCTGGCGATATTTCCTCTGATGATGGCACGCCACTGCTCAGCTGGCGAGTTGCGATTCTACCTTTCATTGAGCAGCAGGCGCTCTACGAGCAATTTAAGCTCGATGAGCCGTGGGATAGCCCTCACAATATTCAGCTTCTTGAGAAAATGCCTCCCGTCTTTAACCATCCTGGAGTCACGGTTAAACCTGGCCAAACGGTTTACCAGAAACCTATCGGTCCGCAGTTCATTTTTGAGGGGCATGAAGGTACTTCGATGCGTTACATTTTGGATGGCACTTCGAACACCATCATGTTGCTTGAAACACAAGAGGAGGCCGCCGTTGAGTGGACTAAGCCCAAAGATCTCGATGTGGACTTAGACGACCTAACGAGTTCGGTCATTGGATGGGACCGTCAAGGATTCAATGCCTTAATCGCAGATGGATCCGTTCGTAATTTGAGTGCGGTGACCGATCTCGAGATTTTGAAAGCACTGCTGACTCGAAATGGCGGAGAAATTATCGATAGCTTTTAACGATAGAAGAGCAGAATCGTTAAATTCTTTACTGCAGTTTTTTCAACAGAATGCGATTGAGCCTCATCAATTCATTCTGTCCGTGCGAACTGCCTACTTCCGCACTCAATTCGGTATCACCTTTATCGAAAATAACTGATCCCGCAGTGAACTCTTCAAATTGCTCGGCTGTGGCGGTTGCCGCGACCTGATGGGTGAGGGTTTGGTCGCTCACTCGTATCTTGAGTTCTCCACCAGCATTTTGTGGACTGCAGCCGTAACAGAGCTTGACCAAGTATCTGCCCGGATCTTGTACATTCAACTTCCAAGTGACCGACTCACCTTCCACTTTCCAAGAGTCAATGGTATCCCAGTCGTAGCCATCGAAAGTGTATTGAATATTTTCTCCTTGCCAAACGGCCCAACTCGGAGATAGTTCCGTCAGTTCATCCTCGTTGGCATGAACCGGGATGCGGATGGGTTGATAATTTACCCCGGCGGTAACCTCTGAAAACCACTGCTTGAATTCAGCCCGTAGCCTTTCAGCAATTTCAGGATGCTTTGCGATCAGGTTTTGAGACTCACCTGGATCCTTTTGAAGATCGTATAACCGCCAGTTTTTTCTCGTTGCCTGCACTTCGTTTCCAACAATGCATAGAAGTTTCCATCTTTGGTCGCTAATACCCCATCGACGATCTGGGTTAGGAGTGTACCGATCCCATGTGTGGTAGACGTACTGGTGATGCGCTTGGTTCGGAGACTGTGTCATCAATTGAATCAACGATTTACCATCAATTTTTCGACCCGATGGCAATTTTGCGTTCGCTGCTTCACAGAAGGTAGGTAGCCAATCGATGTGACACGTTAGCGCGTCAGATGTGATGCCCGCGCGTATCCGGTTTGGCCATCGGACATAACATGGCGCACGAACACCGCCTTCGTATGTGCTGGCTTTATTCCCGCTGATTCCAGCTTTCCAGAATTTACTTACTCCACCGTTGTCACTTGTAAACACGACCAACGTATTATCTTGGATCCCTAGCTGATCGAGTTGTTTTAGCAATCGGTTGACGTTTTCGTCCACTCTTTCAATTAAAGAGTAGATGCGAGCTTCGCGGATGGGTAACCCTTTATCCAGGTACTTAGTTAGGGTCTTATCACCCTCAGGCTGACCATAATGAGATGTATCCAAGAGCCATGGCGAATGGGGTGCATTGAACATCAACGAGCAGAGGAAAGGTTTGCCATCATCGTGAGCTTTCTGGATGAAATCTTTTGCTGCATCGGTGAAAAGTTCACTGACATAACCTCGAGCTCTTACTGAACGCCCGTTGTGATATACCTGATCAGGGAATTCATAGCGTTCGATGTGCCCGTGATAATGTCCGAAGAACTCATCAAAACCACGATCTTGCGGCTGGTAGCCTGGATACTTACCCAAATGCCATTTGCCAAACAATCCTGTCCGGTATCCGACGCTCTTCAAAATTTCGGCGACCGTAATTTCTTCAGCACCGAGTGTGTCGCCACCAAATCGCGTGTTGTACAAGCCGGTCCTGAGGTAATGTCGACCGGTCATCAGGCCAGCTCGGGTTGGCGAGCAGACCGGTGCAGCATAGTAACGCCGAAGTTGAATCCCTTCATTCGCGATTCTGTCCATCGCTGGGGTTTTCAGGTAAGGATTGCCCGAGATGCTGGTATCCCAATAACCTTGATCATCCGTCATGATCAGAATGAGGTTAGGTTTCTGTACGGATGAGCTCGCTTGAGGATTCGATTGATGACTGCCCTGGTTTTGCGGCTCGGATCCAGATGAAGAGAAGCGTTCGCTCTCGATCGAGCAAGCCGTGGTGATCAATAGAGTCAACCAAGTGATGGATGTGTGTTTCATCCTCGCGACGACCTCAACAGTGACCAGTGGGTAAACAAGAAAGGACTAGAAAAAATCATGTGGATTTAAACCTCTTCAAGCTTATGATTCGCATCACCGAATCGATCCAGCTTAAGCTCCATTTTCTCCATCATTGACATGAATAGACGGCACAGCTGCCGGTCAGATCCTGTTCGGTAATCGAGTACGTTGCCACCTTGAATCTGATTTCCTGCTCGTCCCAACAGCAAAATAGGTAGCTGATCGTTATCGTGCCTTGCTCCCGCCATCATACTGGAGCAACTCAGTAACATTGTATTATCGAGGAGGGTGCGAGAGCCCTCTTGGATACTGTCCAGCCTTTTGGCGATGTAAGCGATCTGCTCCATGAAGAATTGGTTCACCTTAAGCCAGTCCTCGCCATCTGAGTGCGAAAGCAGATGATGGATCATGTAGTCGATTCCATTACCTGGTTGCTGCACGGAGGGGAGATTGGGGAATCTCAGTGCACTATGGTCATTGTTCAATTTCAAGGTGGTGACGCGAGTCGTGTCGGTCTGGAAACCAAGGACCATGATGTCGCACATGAGCTTCATGTGCTCAGCGATATCTTGCGGTACGCCGTCGGCAGGGCGTTGAATATTTACCTTCTCGATTGTGGGACGCCAGCCCTGTAGTTCACCCCTTGCTCTAGCATTTTGGATTCGCGTTTCCACTTCGCGTACTGAGTTCAGGTATTCATCAAGTTTTTGTCGGTCCGTGGCACTGACCTTCAGCCGAAGATTCTTAGCATCTTCGTACACCGCATCCAGAACGCTTTGGTCGGCAGGTGTGGCTTTGTCTTTAAAGAGTCGATCGAACGCGAGAGCGGGGTAGATTTCCAAAGGGGTGGGTGTTGTAGGAGACGTCCAAGAAATGTGAGAGCTGTAGAGCATTGAGTAGTTCTTGTGGACGGATGGATTTGATCGTTCACAACCTAATACGAGGCTTGGGACTCGAGTGGATTTTCCATAGCTCTTAGCAATCAATTGATCAAAACTTGTGCCAGAGCGAATGACTCCACCTGATGAAATGGGAGCTCCCGATAATACATTGCCCGTTTGCGAACTGTGGATGTTCCCCTTTCTCGCCTCCTCATGATACAGCCCGCTGATAAAGGTCATTTTTTCACGATGCGCGTGCAGCGGTTGCAGGACTCGACCCAACTGCATTCCTTCCCCCGTGCCTCTCGCCCACCATTCTTTCGAGTGAAAACCATTTCCGGAAAAAATAACACCCAGTCTGACAGGGGCCTCGCTAGAATCTGAGCCGGAGTTGTCCAGATCACCCCAAACCTTGGTTGACTCTAGCCAGGGTAATGCCATGGTCACACCGAGGCCCTGCAGCATCGAACGTCTCGAAAAGGAATGCTTAATCATGGGTTTGTGTCCTGTGGAGAATCTGCGCTGGTGGAAACTGCGGTTCGGATATGAGTAAAGGGTTGACTTTGAACAATGATCAAAATTGCATCCTCAATACTATTTTCTCTAGAGGACTTCAGTTGATTGACAATCTTCTCGATCAAGGGTCGGTCGGATAGCTGCGTACTTCGACCCAGAGCGTATCCGAGCAGTTTCTTTGCAAACTGCCTCAAGAAATCTTCAGATCGATGATTCAATAAGTAATCCTGCAGGCCATTTAAGCCAATGATGTTTTCACCACCTGGCAGTATTGTCTGTGTGTTCTGATCCTTTCGATATCTCCCTATCGCATCAAAAGCCTCCAAAGCGAATCCGTAAGGATCAATTTTCTCGTGGCACCTTGCACAGTTCTGATCACTACTGTGTTGCTCAATCAGCTCACGTTCAGTGAGTCCGTCCGGAGCGGTTTCTGGCAAAACGGGAACGTCCTTAGGAGGTTTGGGTAAATGTTCTCCGAGAAGAGTCTCGCTGATCCAATTACCTCGAAGGATCGGGCTGGTTCGAGAGGCGCCGCTGTACTGACTGAGTGTTGCTGCAAACGCTAGTGCACCCCCACGCCCGACAGATTCAAGCCCCTCTATTTGATGCCAATCCGAATGTGAGACAGCAAGGTCGTAATGGTCAGCCAAAACCTGATTGACGAAAGTGATGTCGGATTGGATCAACTCGAGAGGGGAACGCCGATTCTGTAGCAGATAGGTCCAGAATCGAACGACCTCTTCCTGCATGTCCCCTTTCAGGTCCGCGAAGTCTGGGAAGTGTCGTTCACTTTTCTCATTGGATGTAGCGAGGTTTCGCACTCCAAGCCACTGACAGCCGAACTCCGTTTCTAGACGTTTTACCTTGGTATCCCTGAGCATACGGCTAGCCTGAGCCCTCAATTGTTCTGGGGCACTTAGGCGACTTGATCCTGCAAGCTGATGAAGAGTTACATCGGGGCAGGATTACAAAAGAAAATAACAAAAGCGGCTCGCAAGTTCCCAATCTGAGAGTTTTCGAATCTGAAACGGGCGAGGAGTGCCTTCTGCATCGTTTTTTGAGGTGTAACCAGTTTGGTCTTGGCTACCTTCTTCGACTCGATATAAGAAATCCGGAGCCATCAACAATCTGGTGAGCAGTTGTCGAAGAGCAGCTTCGTGATCCAAATCTTGGTTCCTAAATATGGAGTACAGGTCACGGAGCTCCTCCTCCTCGAAGGGTTTTCTCGGTCGCCGCCAAATGCTGTCTGTGAGTTCGATAACAGCTGAGAGCTGCAGAGGCTCGAATCTAGCCAAGTCACTCTCGAACTGATCCACCGCCTGATAGATGGGGTCTCTCATCACCTCAAAGGCGCTGGGGTCAGCATCCTGAGTGGCGTATTGCCACAACTGTTCATAGGCATCGCGTTGTTTGTAGGCAAGTCGGCTGATGAACTCGAGGCGGTTCCAGTGACGTTCTAATTCCTTGGTCTCTTCTTCCGAGAGCATCAATTCTTGAAGAACATCGTCTTCGCGATACATAAGAGTTAGGGTGACGACTTCATCGATGGGCACGATTCGGCTGTAGCAAAGTGCGGCTGGAAAAAGCTTGCGAAAATCACTGATGGCTGATTCCATCCGATCCTGTGCTGGTCCATTAGGGTGAATAAGAATGGGCAGATTGGTGACAACTGTCCTGTGGTTCTCTGTCCAGCTTGTACCAGCGGCTTGTGCAACGGGTACCAGATTACCGGGGCGCAGCTGAGTCTGTGCAGAGATGGGGACGGTGTCAGCCTCGACTTGGACGCTACCCTCATTGGCAGGATTGGTTTCGAGTGAAACGGTTGCTGTAAATTGAGCAGTTTCTGCAATTTCAGGGGGAATCCTATACTTCCGTACTGACGGTGATTTT
>JAYYHM010000464.1:0-3652 GCA_036148415.1 Planctomycetota bacterium | reverse complement strand
TTCGAGAAGTTCTTGATAAGTGGTCTGGCTTGGGTCATAGATAATCTCGATGGCTTCAGCGTGACCTGTTTTCTTGGAACAAACCTGTTCATAGGTTGGGTTGGGGACGGTACCGCCGATGTAACCCGAGACAACATCATTGACGCCCTGCATCCGTTCAAAAACGGCTTCGGTGCACCAAAAACAGCCACCGGCTAGAGTGGCGGTTGCCTCTTGACTGCCTTCTGTTTCCGTGTTGGCTTCCGACAAGTTTTCATCTCCCGCAAATGCAAATATTGGTGTGGCTGACAATGTAATTGCCACGGCTAACAATTTTATGGAGTTGGACAGGTAGGCCATGATTATGGTCCTTTAATTGAGTACGGGTGTGAACAAATCTGAACTGCTCACCTCAGCTAATTTGAGACCGGAGTCAAAAACAGCACGATATGAGCAGGGTGCTCGCACTTGCGATGCCCAGAAAATACTCGATATGGTGCATTTTACGCAACAATCAACCGTCAGGGAAACAATGCTTCTCAACAAATACCGCATATAAAGCTGTGATTGCGGTCAAAAATATAGTGATTCTCAGGTCGAACAATCAGCTGTCACCGAGTTGCTACTATGCGACTTACATAACATATCGCAGCGGGGATACACCTGAGTTCATTCGATGGCTGTTCAAAGATTGAACCCCATTTGCGTCCAATGGATCGCGAAATTCGAATCTTTTTGGACGCGCGAATCCATTTCGTTATGAGTATGACCGAGAACTGCGCGCATCGGATCCTACACAGTGACATTTCGGCTCTGAGAGTCATGCTTAGGCAATCGGGATGCGTAGCATCGGTATCCGGAGAGGGATCTTTTGGTAATTGAGGAAAGTGGAGACGTCCATGGCGAAGTACTTTGACTTGGAGCATTGCGTTGCTGACGAGGAAATCGATGCTCAACAGCACGTTCACAATCTGAGATATCTGCAGTGGACGCTTTGGGCAGCGGGGGAGCATACTCGAGCAGGCGGTTGGGATGCTGAAGCTGCTTTGGAAGAAGGGTTTGGCTGGGTTGTTCGGCACCATGAAATCACTTATCGTGCGGCGGCGGTTGCAAATGACGAGTTAGTGATTCGGACTTGGGTGAGCGAAGTTTCTCGTTTTGCATCCAAGCGGAAGTATGCTATCTGTAGGCCTCGAGACAAGAAAGTTTTAGCTCGCGTTGAAACCCGTTGGGTATACATTGATTTAAGACAGCACAAAGTCCTTGCGATTCCGCAAGCTTTGTTGGATCAATTATCCGTCTGTGATCCTTCTCCTCCTTTGCCTTGGTGAATCAACGAGGCTAATACCGCGAGAGTCAAGGTGCGGATCAGGGTAATGCCCCATGGCAAATAAATTTAGCGACATCGCTTGGGAACGCGTTCTGTGGTGAAAAGCAAGTGAATAGGGTAGCCATCAATAACAACTCCAATCATAACTCCACGAGCAACAACGAGCTTCAGGCTTCATTTTGGTACCGCTGTTTGAAGCGATTTCTTCAATTCATCGGAGCTGTCACTCTGCTTGCGTTTGCTGCTGCTGTGATGCCTGAGGACTGGATTATTGAAGCCTCGGAGTTTCTCGGTTTCGACCCTTTTCCTTTTTCACCACTCACTTTTTATCTCGCTCGCAATCTATCACTGCTCTACGGATTTGTGGGTGCTCTCCTGCTTTTTATTTCCAGAGACCTCATCCGCTACAGGGAATTGATACGTCTGTTGGCGATTGGCACGATCGTATTTGCGATCTTGCAGCTGATCGTAGACGCCCAAGCATCGATGCCAATTTGGTGGTCTCTTGGTGAGTCATTTTCCACGCTAATGGGTGGCACTTTGTTTTACTGGCTGCATTCAAAGGTCCTCTGGCCGATCGAGTAGATATTTCAATCGATTTACTCGGAGTTGTGTTTCTCTGTCACTCGGCAGAGGTGGAATCTCATTCAAGTAACCTTCTGGTAGACCTTTGCTTTGAAGGAACCGAATTAGGGTATCGGGTGATCCATCTCGAAACATCTCTGCCTGTTCGTAGCAGGTGGGTCCGACCAAGGAGTTTTGTATGAATTGTGCCAATGCGGGGAAGTCGATGGTATCCTTGCGGAGAAAGGAGTTCAGGTTCGTCGATGAAGATTGACTTAGAAAAGCAGATCCGAGCAGTTCCTGCCATTGGATTGAGTTTGTGCTCTCACTTCCAGCCTGAAGAGAACTCCCCATTACCTTTTCCGTAATGACACTGAAGATGGCTTCGAATGTCGCTTCGAACATTGCGGATCGATCAGGCGGGGGAATCGATTCGATGGTGAGTGCTTGATAAAGATGTTCTAGCAACCAGAGTCTTTGTTCTGGTTCCCATTGATCAAACCAAGCCACACCCGTTCCATCCCGTTGCACACCCGCACTGTGTGTGTTGGCGTGATCATGAAACGGCTTTCCAGGATCGCTAATTTCAGCGAATGCGGATTCCGCGAGGTCACTCATTGCCGCGGAAATGAGATCGTCTTCTGGTTTCGTTAGGACGCGTGGGCCGTTCAGCGTGATCCACATTTCATTGCTGCTGGTTTTTCTTGGTGAATTTTAGTTGGTAGACCTGCGCAGCAAAGACTGCGATCAACGGCAAGGCAGGCGCACGCATACGCATATTGCTCCAATAAAATGTATGAACGACGCTGAGCGAGATCACCAAAGAGATCGCTGGCCAATAAGCTCGCCAATTGACGGTCTTGAGCATCTTGAAGAGTCCGAAAATCGCTGCCAGATAAATTCCTAGGTAATAGATTGAAATGACAATGCGCTGTACGTCCGAACGATCCGGTGTTGAAAATGGTATCGGGGTCCAAAGCCTGTAGATTCGATTGAGACACGCCTTGACGAAAGTACTCGGACTGTTACCGATTGCCGCTTTTGCCGCGGCGTAGCTCCATTGGTCGTCCAGGTGTTCAGTTAGATTTGGATCGGGTAATTTCGGCTCCAGTTTTGGGTCACGTGTTGCTAACCAAAACTCTGGATTCGTCCCATCTTCGCCGAAACGAAAGGTATAAGCCTGCGTGAAGTCAGCGGCATTCCATCGTGTGAGCACCCCGTGGTTCTCTAAGTGTTCATAGAAAATGGGATTGTTACCGAGTAAAAGGGTGTAACCTCCGTGTGTTGTCGCCCAGACAGGATGTCCTGTGGCACGCCGATTTCTGGCCGTCCAAAGTCCAACGGCCAACAGAACTAAGAGGGCGGAAATTAAGGTTTGTGTTATCTGTTGTTTCTTCCATCCGGCTGGTCGGTTCGCATGACCTGATCGGTGTGGCGAAGAGAGCACAGCTTCGAGGAAATCATGGGAAAGTAGAAAAAATGCCCAGACCAAGAATGTGGGGCGGCAGAGGTAAGCTAAGGACAGCAAAATGCCACCGGTCAGCCCGGCTCTCCAAGGTCTTGAATGTCCCGTTCTGTTCTTCATCCAGTGCCAGAAGATCATGCTAGCGAGGAATGCAGCCAGTGTCTCCGTCATCGCGAAGGTGGATTGTTGAACGAGGATAGGGTCTAAAGTCGTGATACATCCCGCAAGCAAGCCGACTCGATGTGCAGTGAGGTGGTCAAGAGATAGGGAGGTGATTGATTGAGTAGCAAGATACGTAAAAAGAACCGTCAATA
>JAYYHM010000463.1:0-3373 GCA_036148415.1 Planctomycetota bacterium | reverse complement strand
TGGGTTCACCGGTGCTTGCGCCTCGAGGTCCCGCTGCGGGTCGACCGGCGGCTCCCGCAGCACCACCTCCACCCTCACCGAAAAATTCATTAATCGCAGCGCTAACCACATCTGCTGGAACGTGATTTAATTTGACGACTGTCATGGGACGCATCGCAACATCTCGCTCTGACAGTAACAAAAGATCATCGAGTTTTTGAAGATTGGACGCGATATCCGTGATGATCAACGTGTTCGACTCAGAAAGCACATCGGTTCCGCCGAAAGCACTAATCAACAACTCAATTTCTTTAGCGAGAATCGCAGCATCACCATTTTCAATAGGGATCCGAAGCGAAGCCAAGCTGTTTGAGGGAAAAGATTCTAAATCCTTCGTTTCAATGACGGGAATCAAATTTGGCGGTACTTCTTCCGAAAGTTCGTGGACCGTCAGGAAGCCATCCCTTTGCATTAGGATGTAGCCTGACTCAATGAGTTGGCCATTAAGCACGTTCAAAGCTTCATTCGGGTTAAACACCTCGCTGCTCACAAAGTGAAAGCTTCCGGTGGGTACTGTTCCCATCTGCAGTGACAACCCTGTCTCCTCCGCGAATCGATTGAGAACATCGCTCCACGGTGCACCCTGAAAATTGAAAGTAAAGCCGGACGGATCAGGAGTCGCTATATCTTTGCCGTTGTTCCTGGCTCGATTACGCTTGCGGCTCTCCTTTTCAATCACCAAACTAATATCGTCACCTGAACTAGCTCTCAGGTTAGACGGGGTCACGTTTAAGTCGCTCGCGGAGGCTTGATCTCGATCTTGCCCACCATCAAACACATTGGAATCGAGAATGGGCTGTCCTTGCTGTTGCCCCTGATCCTGAGAGATCGGCTTCCGGGAGGCGGTAGCTAACTGCCCGATGCGCACTGGCGCGATAGATTTCGGCTTTGCTTCTTCCCTGATTTGAGTGAAGCGCTTTCGCAATTCACTAGACGGAGTGAATGCTTCTTCGGAGTTCAATTGCTGCGCGTGCACAGAGTAATTCAGAACAGAGGCGATCAGAATCGCAGCGAAATAGAGTGCATACGTATTTCTAAAAACGGATAACAATCCTCGATGACTAGTAACGATATGAAGACTAAGCTTCATGGATTGACGCTCCGAATGCAGGAGATGCATTGATCAATACGCATCTCGAAAAAACTCAATCAACATGCTTACCGAACTCTGTACCGCTAGCAAAGTAGCGAAAGACGGCACGCTTATCGTTATAATCGGAACAAAGCAAACATCCGGTTAATAAAAACAATGGTTTTCACCAGTGTAATCCTCTCAAACATCACTGGTCTTCCCTACAGCTGATGTCTAACTCACTTCAAAACAACTACCTGAATGGTTTTGCAGCAATGTAAAAAACCGATCGATCGATACATTCGGTACAGATGAAACTGGCGTGAAACACATGGACCATGCCATAACCATTACAAGCAAACCATGTCAAAAAAAGTATGATTCCTATGGCTCTTCTAACCCTCATAACCGGCCCACGGGACGTCCCAAAAAAACCAGAAGTTTTCGATCTCCGAGAAGCACGTTATTTACGGGACGAAACGAGAATCGCAGCTGATTCGATTATGCAAGTTAGACATCTTTTCGGACATTGCTGAAAAAAACGAATGCACTTCTCGCATCAGTCATTGCACGACAATCCGTGCAATGAGGGTAACCGCCAAGTCGGCGAAAATCCTCGCTATCGAAATACCCTTTTTTAATGTGAGATGTGTTAAATGAAGAAACTAGTCTTCGCAAGTTTGGCGTTACTTTGCAGCTCTTACACTAATGCTGCTGATCTCTCCTCTTTCGGACTTGAGAGCCTAACCCCCATCAGCAATGAAGCGGCAACAACTGTCCGCGGTATGGGTGGAAGCACTTTGGTACGATCGGTGGGAACCAGTTCAATGGCTTTCAGTATTGTTGATCCAGAAACTGGATCCCTCTTCAACCTGAATTCAACCTCGCAGCAGACCGGCCATGACGGCATTTAATTCGTCAGTGCTGACAGTGGAGCCCAAGCAGTAGGAAATACTTCAGTGGGTGGGATTCAATTCGGAGATGCGACTTTTGAAATGGACGAATTTGCCTTCAGCTTGACCGGCTTCTCCGCCGTCACGCAAGCCCAGCAGGTAGCCGGACCAGGAAAAGGTTTGGATTTTACCTCAATCCTTCAATAAGTCCTCGATTCAATCAAATCCGTTGCCAAATCAAAACAACTAAAGAGCAAATAACATGAAAAATATCGCATTACTTAGTATCTTTGCCACCCTGATGACTTTCGGCCAATCCTTCGCAAATGACCTGAGTGATTTTGGTCTATCATCCTTGGAGCCGATCTCCCAAGAGCAAGTAGACAGTGTCCGAGGACAAGGTCTCGATTCAGTGGGAATGTCAACTTTCCAGATTTTCGCGTTCGACTATCTTTCCGGTTCATCGATTAACCTTCAATCTTCGTCGATCAACGCAAGCACAGGGTTACATATTTCGGGATTTGACCTCGACGAGATCGAACCACTCGTAGGCACGAATTCAACAGCAGGTATGAGTGCCTTTGGAATATCTATCGATGGATTTACTGTCGAGACCACCGATCTTTCGATTAGCTCAATCGGATCAGCATTCTTCTTCGGATCTGATTCCACCGCCACGTACACTGAGTAACGATAGCGAGGAGATAGGTGTTGTGCCTATCTACGAGAAAAGGGGCGAAGGTTTTATACCTTCGCCCCTTTTTTTGCTTCCCATTTGAGTCAAACCACTCAGAGGGCGAGCAACACCTGTTCGTTATTGGTCTATGGAGCTGGGTCAAAAAGAATCGTGGTTCCAGCTGCGGCGCTGTCACCCCAAGCTCCAAGAGCAAACTCGGTCGCGGTTAGATTGAAGTCACCAACGTTGAAATCAAGATCAGTGATGGTGGAAACCGACTGAGTCGCACTTGAGACGAAAGAAGCTTCTTCCATTGCAGCTTCGTAATCGATATCGCCATGGTCAGAAGAACGGTTAATCGAGCTGGACGACAAGTTAATACTTGAACCACCAACCGAATCAAAGATAAAGATCTGCATTGCAGTCATTGCCGTCGATTCTGATGATGCAAAACCCGCCCCGCGAATCTCGCTTCCTTGGTTTTCGCTGATGGTCTCGATCGATCCGATTCCATATTCGCTTAGATCCTGAGCCGACAGAGGCGCGGCGACCGACGCGATAAGACAAAGACTACATACTCGTACTAATATGTTATTCATTTTTTATTTATCCAGGTGCTGTTTTGTTTTCTACAGGTTGAGGAGAAGAGGTGATTATTTGCCACCGAACATGGATGACAAATCAAATGCGCCC
>JAYYHM010000462.1:0-4076 GCA_036148415.1 Planctomycetota bacterium | reverse complement strand
ATCTATTACCCTCGCGGATTGCAGATCGAAGAACACTCTTAAGACGTCTGAAGTTTGACCTGCTTGGCTTACCACCGACTGTTGAAGAGGTAAGAGCATTTGAGCAGGATGCAGATCCAGGGTTTTATGCAAAATGGGTGGACCGTTTCCTTGCTTCTCAACACTATGGTGAACGCTGGGCCCGTCATTGGCTGGATGTAGTGAAGTACGCGGATACGTGTGGATATGATAAAGATAAGTTGAGAGAGAATGCGTGGCCTTACCGCGACTACGTCATTCGCTCCATGAATCAGGATAAGCCTTACGCCAAGTTCATCCGAGAGCAGATAGCGGGTGATGTATTTTATGAAGGTGAGCCTGATGGAATTTTAGGGCTTGGATTTATCGCTGCTGGCCCATGGGATTTTATTGGCCATGTGGAAGTTCCTGAATCCAAGCTTGATGGCAAGGTTGCCAGAAACCTCGATCGCGATGATATGGTGAGCGGCGTCTTCAACACCTTTTGTAGTTTGACGGTTCAGTGCGCGCGGTGTCATCATCACAAATTTGATCCCATCTCACAGGAACAATATTACGGGTTGCAGGCGGTGTTTGCTGCGGTGGATCGAGCAGATCGCCCCTATGACACAGATCCGGATACGGAGAGAAGGAGAGCGGAGTATCGTCAAGCCATTGATGAGGCGAAATCGCGTATCAGCGCGATTGATAAGGCGATGGAAGAGGAAGGGGGGGAGGAACTAAAGCAATTGAATCAACGCTTTACGTCTTTGGAAAATGCAGCCCGGATCCAAAAGCAACCGCAATTTGGTTATCACAGCCAGATTGTCAAGGATGCAGATTCAGTAAAGTGGGTTGAGGTCGATCTTGGGAGAGAGTCAAGCATCGAAAGTATCGAACTTCAAGCATGCCATGATGAGTATGCAAACATTGGTGCTGGCTTTGGTTTTCCCGTTCGTTATCGAGTGGATTTATTTCGTGGTGTCAATGACGCCTCCGCTCATTTTGTGATTGATCGAACAGACCAGGATCAGAAGAATCCAGGGCTACAGCCGGTACGAATTGAGTTTGACTCAGCACAGTCGGTCAGACGTATCCGAGTAACGGCCGTGAAGCTGATGGAACGAAAAAATGATTTTCATTTTTCACTCGCAGAATTACGAGTGATGGGAGTGGGTGGAGAGAATATTGCTCGCGATTGTAAAGTCAAATCTCTCGATTCCATCGAGGCACCTGTTCGATGGGCGAAGGCCATTCTAACCGATGGAAAGTGGGCGCAATACCAGGATCCAGTCAAAGCGCAAGAGCTTTTTGTTGTGGGAAAGCAAAGGGATGTTCTGCTTGAGGAGATTCAAACACCCCAAAGGATTAAAGAAAAAGCTGATTGGCAAAAGAAAATGTCAGAAGCTGAGTCCGGAATTCAGAAATTACCTGCCGGAAAGATGGTGTACGCAGCCGCAACACATTTCTCGCCTCGAGGTAATTTCAAACCCACCGCGGGTAAGCCACGAGCGATCCATGTGCTCGCCCGAGGTGAGATTAATAAACCCTTGCAGATCGCCAATGCACAGTTACTTCCGCTCTCCACCGAGAAGCCAGCGTCGATCCAAGTTGATGCACCGGAATCTCAACGCCGTGCTGCTCTCGCAGAATGGCTCACTGATGACAGTCACCCTTTAGTGTGGAGATCCATTGTTAATCGAGTGTGGCTTTATCATTTTGGACAGGGGATCGTGACCACACCCAATGATTTTGGAAAAATGGGTGCCAAGCCATCGCATCCCGATTTGCTTGATTGGTTGGCGGCTGAATTTCGTGACGGTGGCAAGTGGATAAAACAAGGTTCAATTAAAGATTTGCACCGTCTGATTGTTAGCAGTCAAACTTATCGGCAAAGGTCAGATCATGATTAAGCAAAATCAACGATCGACTCTGACAATACGCTGCTTTGGCGAATGAATCGTAGACGCTTGGAGGCTGAGGAAATACGCGATGCAATCATGTTTGTGAGTGATTCGCTGGATTTGACCATGGGAGGTCCGGGATACAGGTTATTTGAGTTAGAACGACCCGAGCATTCTCCTCATTATGAATATCACAAATTTGATCATCGTGATGCTTCAACTCATCGACGAAGCATCTACCGATTCATTGTGAGGTCCCAACCTGATCCTTGGATGACCACGATGGATTGTGCTGATTCCTCGCAGAGTACACCAGTGCGTGACGAGACACTTACCGCTCTTCAGTCCTTATCTTTACTGAATAATCAATTCAATCTTGTGATGGCGGAGAGATTCGAGAGGGCACTGGGTGGGAAGCCCAGCATGTCCGAAAAAGTACGTCTTGCATTCACCAGAGCTATGCAGCGTGAGCCTTCAAAGTCGGATCATCAAGCGATGTTGCAATATGCCCATAAACATGGTTTGAACAACCTGTGTCGTTTGCTTTTTAACTTTAGCGAATTCATCTACATCGATTGATGGTGAGCAGAATGAACCAGCAAATAAACCGACGGCAAGCTATCTCCAATGCGGGAAGTGGATTTGGCGCACTCGCATTGGCAACCATGTTGCAGAGTGATGCCCAGTCTGACGGTGTGATCAACGTTTTGCATCATCCACCCAAAGCCAAGCGAGTTGTACAGCTTTTCATGGCAGGTGCTGCTAGTCACCTTGATCTTTGGGATTACAAACCGGAATTGGAAAAGCATCATGGTGAACCTTCCGATTTCGGAGAAGCCGTTGAAGCCTTTCAGAATGGCTTAGGGCCGTGGATGAAGTCACCATTCAAGTTTTCACCTGCGGGCCAATCTGGCAAGATGCTGAGTGAGGTGGTGCAGCCTTTGGCGAATCATGTGGATGATATGGCGTTTATTCACAATATGATTGGTAAGACAGGTGTGCATTCTCAAGCCACTTATCTCCAAGCTACCGGATTTGATCGGCCAGGTTTTCCTGGCATGGGTTCTTGGATCAGTTACGCGTTAGGTTCAATCCGTGAAGAGCTACCTACATTCGTTGTCTTGCCTGACCATCGTGGCTTCGCAAGTAATGGGCCCAAGAATTGGGGCTCTGGTTTTTTGCCTGCCAGTGCGCAAGGCACCGCTATTTTCCCGCAACGAGAAAATCCAATTGAGGATTTGTATCCCAACGCTGACTATGCAACACCTGCTGCTGACCGAGACGGATTGCAGCTCCTCAATCGAATGAATCGTCAATTCAAAGAGACGAGGCAAGGAGATTCAAGGCTCGAGTCCAGATTAAGAGCTTATGAATTGGCGGCACGGATGCAGTTGTCTGCGCCGGAAGCTCTGGACCTCAGTGATGAACCTGAGCACATCATGAAGCTGTATGGTCTGGAAAGAGAAAATGCGACCTATCCAGACGAGATTAACGCCCCCGAGGAGGCTGAGTATTTTGGTCGCAAATGCCTCATCGCGAGAAGGTTATTGGAGCGTGGAGTTCGTTTCGTGCAGATCTGGTCTGGAAACGATAATAGTTTTCCTAGACGAAACTGGGATAGTCATGAAAATATAAAACGGGATCATGGGCCGCTTGCACGCGGGATGGCTGTCGGTGCAGCTGCACTGCTGGCGGACCTGAAGCAGACAGGTTTATTGGAAGATACCATCGTGCTTTGGACCACCGAATTTGGACGAATGCCCAGTACTCAGGGATCGCTTGGAAGGGATCACAATCCTTATGTTTTTACCAACTGGCTCGCCGGAGGTGGAATCAAAGGTGGTGTCACTTACGGCCCATCAGATCAATGGGGATATAAACCCGAGGATCGAGATAACCCAACGCAGGTTTATGACGTGCACGCCACCATTCTGCACCTCATGGGCATCGACCATGAACGTTTAACAGTCCGTCACGATGGAATCGATCGCCGCTTGACCGATGTTCATGGTCATGTGCTCCATGATTTGATCGCCTGACCACGTCGTTTTGGGTCGTTAAATCAGGATTCGATCGCGAGGACTACCGACGCAATTGTTGATTCAATGCTTTGGTGGCTTCCGAGACAGCATCCTGCCCTTGTATTTACGAGAACCGTTCCCGGTATTCCTCCCG
>JAYYHM010000461.1:0-4371 GCA_036148415.1 Planctomycetota bacterium | reverse complement strand
TTCAGGCGATCACATTCACTAACGACGTGATGGAAATCCAGTTGCAAGATAATGCAAATGGAAGTGTGCAGATTTCAATTGAGGCATCGGACGGAACCTTCGATGTGACGGATCAATTCACATTGGAGATTCAGCCCGTACAAGATGATCCGGTTGCCGCTCCCGATAGCTATTTCGTGCCATTGGGATCAAATTTCCAGATCACTAGCGTAAACAATGGTCTTTTAGCCAATGATTTCGATCCAGATGGGGATTCGATTCAGATCGATTTAGCGTCAGTTACGCAGGCTTCCAGAGGAAGCCGTGTCGTGAATGCTGACGGCACTTTTGAATATTCGAATCAATCGGGATCAGTTGGAGATACTGACCAATTCACCTATCGAGTCACGGATGGAGTTAACTTCAGTGAATTTGTAACGGTGAGCTTCGTCCTAACTCCATCGGAGTATCAGAATCCAACGCAGAGAGCTGACGTGAATGCGGATGGGCAGGTTTCCGCTATCGATGCACTTCTCGTGATTAACTTCCTGAATCGAAACCTAGATGATGTAGAACTCGAAGATAATCCAGCCAATTCCGTTCCTGTTGGCTTGATCGGCACTCCACCTCCGAACTACTTGGATGTCAACGGAGATGGTCGGGTATCGGCACTTGATGCTCTTAATGTCATCAACGAGTTGCGGTCGAACAATAATCAGAACGGTGAAGGAGAGGCGTTGCTCGCGCTCTCTGCCACCACTGGGTATGCCTCGATGGCGAGCCAAGGTCTTCCTGTCCGAAACCTTCAGCGAGTTGAGGGTTCGGCAGACGCTTCACGAGATGAGATCTTTGCTGGATCGATCGAAGTGAATTCTCAACTGAATCAAGGAGATGATGATTGGTTCTTTGGAGAAGATGCGGAATCTTCCGCTGATGGAGACACCTTGGACGAAGCTTTGTCAGGCTTCCTAAACGATGGTGATCTGCCCTCGAATCTCTAGTGCAATAAATCCATAGAGGATTCATCACCTCGGAGTTGCAGTTGTCGATCTCTGCACTTCGAGGTTTTTTTTTGCTTTCTTTCCGGGAATTGATTCTTTTTTGCTCTAATTTCCTAGTTACCGCAAACGATTTTTCACGTGAGATCGTCAAGGCAGAGGAGAGATGGCTGCAAATCGCGATTCGCATCGGGGAAGTGAAGATGACGAGGTTGTGGGTCAAACCCTATCAACTGCGTTTGATGATGCGCATCAAGAACTTCTTGGAACACTGTACTACGTGGTCGGAAATCTGGATGATGCCAAGGATGTTCTGCAGGATGCTTTCCTGAAGTGCTGGCGGAATCGTTCGTCCTTGAGTGAGATCGATAACTTGAGGGCGTGGATCTTTCGAATCGCCATCAATACAGCCCGAGATTATCGAAAATCTGCGTGGAGTCGGAAACGCAAGACCCTACCGGATCAGTCACCTGTGATAGAAAAATCGCCCACAGTGGAGCAGGACCTTATGCATGATGAAGAAGTACAGCAGTTGCGAGATGCTGTGATGCGACTCAGGCCCGAAGAACAGGAGGTATTTCTGTTGCGACAGAATGGTGAGCTAACGTACGAAGCGATTGCAGAAGCGATTTCAATTCCCCTCGGTACTGTGAAAACCAGAATGCGAAACGCGTTAAAACAACTGCGTGAATCCGTGGGAGATCACCAATGAACCAAGAAGAACGTGAATCGCTAAACCAGAAACTAATAGAGCTTCATTATGGACTTCTCGATACTGCGGAAGCTGATGAACTATTGAATCGCATTGGTGATGGCCAGGAAGTGACCGAGCAATGGGAGGTCACGCAAAAATTCCTTTCTAAATTAGGTGAAGCTACAGGTCTACCTAACGCGGATTCAACCAAGCCTGATTATCCCGCTCTCCTTCAAGAGGTGACAGGCACGGAAGATTCTAGTGATGTCTCCTCGTTACCAATGCCCTCACCCGTACGAATAGCATCCGAACGGAAGCGTCGTCCTGTGCTTTGGGCAACCTGTAGTGCGATGATCGCTGCAATGCTGGGTTGTCTGATTGTGGGACGTGGGTACCTGCTCAGATTGCCTCCCGCACCGCTCGCAAAGACTGGTGTCAAAATATCAGCCTTATCCGGATCTGATAAACAGGCCGAGCGGGGTTACCAGGTTTCTACCTTTCTAATCAACCAATCCATATTGGATGATCGAATACCTGTCATCCCTGCGAGCGTGTCATTCCAAATCCTTTCAGCAAGTGGCTCGCTCTTTGAGGGATCCATCGCATCCAATGAACTAGGATTGGCAAAAATCATTCTTCCAAAACGACTCGTAATCCCACCGAATGCTACTCTTCGAGTTGTAGCGAAAGCGAGTCTCGATAATGTAGAAGAGTCCACCGTGACCGTTTCGATTCCTCGAACCCGGACCGTGACCCACTTGAGAACGGATCGTCCCATCTATCGTCGGTGGGAGGAAATTTTCTTTCGGTCGCTAACGTTGAATAGAAAATCCCTCGAGCCGGTCTCTGGATTTCCCGTGGAGTTCACACTGCATCATCTGCCTGAATCAGGCACTTCGGCGATACTACCTGTCGAGCCCATTCGTAAGATTGTGGGTGTCACCCAAAGCGGTGTAGGCCAAGGAAGTTTCAAACTTCCGAGAGATGCTGAGTTTGGTGATTATGATTTGGTGGTTCGTAGTTTGGATGGCATGTTTCCAGAAGAGAAGATCGCTTTGCAGGTGCGAGATTATCGGATCCCTAAATTGGGACAGACGATTTCATGGAGTCAGAGTAGTTTTCGGCCGGGGGAGAGATTAGAGGCAACTCTTTTCCTTCAGTCTCTTCTTCCTCAAAGCCTCCCCTTGCCTTCCGAAGTCAGTGCCACACTGGTAATGACCGGTGAAGCTCAAAGGAATCGGCGGTTTGAGGTGGACAGTAATGGGGAGGCAAAGCTGAGCTTCGATCTTCCGCCATTAGAAACAAGGGATTTGAAACTACGCGTGACTGCAGTCTCAGGATCAAAGAGTGAAAGTCGTTTGTTTGATGTGCCAATCCAGAGTGGCCATCTCCAAATGGAACTCTTCCCTGAGGGCGGTGACTTATCTGCTGGATTGGTCAACGGTGTTTATTTCTCTGTAACGGATAGGAGTGGTAAGCCAGTTGACGGTCACGGGGAGTTGGTTACCGAGTCCGGTGAAGTGGTGATGAAATTTGAGACACTTGATAGTGGCCGGGGAAAGTTCGATTTCATTCCAGAATTAGGCCAGCGTTATCGGGTGATCCTGCGAGCCTCATCTGAATCAACATCTCATTCCTTCGACCTGCCCGAGATACGTGAGGATCTACCCGTGCTCGATGCTCAAGGTGGTGTGTTTCCTTCAGGTGAAGCAGTTCGGTTCAAGGTCATTAGTCCAATGAATGACGATCTCATCGTTCGAATCGCTTGTCGTGGAAAGTTGGTCGAGGAGCAATCGCTTCAAGTGGTTGAAGGAGATAACCTGGTTGAGATACCCATGAATAAAAGTGTTGGGGGAGTCCTGCGATTAACGATTTTAAAATCCCGGAACGGTCGCATCACTCCCATTGCCGAACGGCTCCTTTACCGCCGACCCTACCGTAAGCTGAATATTGAATCAGTGGGCAAGCAGCCTTTGACAGAATCAATGAATCGGGGTGAGCGGATTCAGATGAGACTCCGTGTGACGAACGAATTGAATGAGCCAACCGAAGCAATTCTGGGTATTTCAGTGGTTGACCAAGCCTCTCTCAGTTTGAATCAAAACAAACAAGCTTCGCTTAACACCAAATTTATGCTCCTGAGTGAAGTGAAAGAAGCTAGTGATCTGGAGAATGCGGATTTCTATCTAGGCCCGAGTCGGGAAGCTGAGCAGAGACTCGATTTGTTATTGGGCACACAAGGTTGGCGGCGTTTTGTGACCTGGGATGAAACGAGTCCATCAGAAGAGTTCAAAGCTTTAATCGTCAAACTATTGGACCTCAATGGGATGGATTCAATGGATACGGAAATTGCGGACAATCAGGATAATTCGATATCCAATTGGTATCTCTATCGGCAAGCTCTTCAGAACTCACTTGAAATAGCATGGATAGAGATTCGTTACGTAGCAGCAATCGCGATGGGAGTTTGGGGTGTGGTATTTCTCAGTAAACGCAAGAGAAATTATAAGGTTTCAAAATGGAATTCTGCGGCGATTGTGTTCATCGCACTCACCGTGGTGGGTTGTGGAGCGAGTATGGATAGCTCTGACGAGATGGCAGTATCTAATGCGTTCGATAGGACTGAGGCTGATCAGAGTCTTTTAGAGAACATGGGCGAGGGTGAGTCAGCGTCGGTTGGCAGTCCTCTTAAGCTATCTG
>JAYYHM010000460.1:0-4596 GCA_036148415.1 Planctomycetota bacterium | reverse complement strand
CCAACAGACAGGTGGAGAGTACATCAATACCGTCTTGGATGACGATTCCTCTGAAAAAATACCAAAGCCAATCTTCATGGCTTGGGGACTCGTGATCGCCGCTTCAGTCATTCCACTACTGGTTGTCCTGAAAATGCGAGTCACCAACAGTGAGTCTCCTCGCTTCCATATCTTTTTCGACATGGATTTCTCACCCGCGAAAGATGCTCAGCAAGGCTCTACGTTATTTGCCGACGGCCGAGCAATGAGACCGGATGTCCCGGGCACCGTAGCTCGCGGAGAATCCAACTATGACATGGATTTCATGACTGGGGTCCAGATGGATCAGTTAACTGCGATGGATGCTCCCAGAGCGGAGCGTCTGGTTCGGTTATCACTCGAACCGACTGGGCCTGCTGATGACGAAGCTGGAGATGATGAAGCTGCGGATGGAGAAGACCAAGACGACGAGACTCAAAACGAAAGCTCGGCGAATCCTTCCGCGAGCGGCTCCGAAGCAGCGAAGGACACAACCCCTTGGCTGACGACTAATCCTCTCGGCAACAGTGAAGAAGTCCTACTACGTGGACAGAAGTACTTTGGCATCTACTGCTCCGTCTGCCATGGCATGAACGGTGGCGGAAATGGACTGGTAAACCGAAGAGCTCTAAAAATCCTTTCACCCACTTGGATTCCCCCCTCATCGCTGCATCAAGATACACTTTACAAGGATCAGTATCCCGATGGAAAGCTCTTCAGCACCATCAGCAACGGCATCAGAAAAATGCCTGGGTACGCAGGGCAAATCAAGGCCAAGGATCGCTGGGCAATTGTTGCATACGTCCGAGCTTTACAACTAAGCCGAAATGCGAGTATCGAATCATTCCCTGAAGATGAGAGAGAATCGCTTCTTGATGAGCAAAAGGAAATCGAGCAAAAGCTGAAGGAACAAGCCGAAGCCGAGCAACAGGCCGCTAAGCCAGGCCCAGCATCCTCGTAAAGACACCAGTGTTCTCGGCGATTGGCTCGCTGTGAGCAAACGAAGAAATCAAATCTACCCAAAACGTTATTGCACAACTGATAACTATGTCAGAACACGCAGCTGCAGAAATTAAATCAGCCGACGACCCCGCGTTCCAGCTTCCGGCTTCACTCGGGTCGCTCAGCATACCTTTATCAATCAGCGGATTGGTATTGCTCCTCATTGGCTGGGGACTCGCCAACAGTATCCACGCAAGATTTGGCATGTCCGCCTACCTAACCGCTTTCATCTACTGCCTTTCCATCGCAGTCGGTTGCCTCTTCTTCGTCATGCTCCAGCACTTATGCCGCGCCGGTTGGAGCGTAGTGATCCGAAGAATAGCTGAGAACGTGATGTTAATGGTGATCCCATTAGCCGTTCTTTTCTTACCCATTCTTGGAACACTCATATTTGGTGAGGGAGTTCTTTACAAATGGGATGATCCGAATCACGCGATAGAGAATCATCTTCCGATCACCGCATGGATGGAGAAGACCCGCTGGCTTGACTCGGGTTGGTTTACGGTTAGAGCGGTCATCTACTTCGCGATTTGGGCTGCACTGGCTCTGTTCTACTACCGAGGGAGCATCAGGCAGGACGCCACGGGCGACAAGACAATCACTGACCAACTCCAGTATTGGAGCGGGCCCGCCATCATGATGTTCTGCGGAGCAACCTCCTTCGCGGCCTTCGATTGGGTAATGAGTTTGGCTCCCATGTGGTTCTCAACCATGTTCGGGGTCTATGTTTTTGCAGGGAGCATTCTCTCTGCTCATTGCATCATCTCGGTCGCTGTTTACGCCCTCCAGAGGCGTGGAGCGATACAAGATGAAGTGACGATCGAACATTACCATGATCTGGGCAAATACATGTTCGGCTTTGTCTTTTTCTGGACCTACATCGCCTTCAGCCAATTTCTTCTGATCTGGTACGGCAATATTCCGGAAGAGACTCATTGGTTCTATGAGCGTGGCCTAGGTCAGGATCATCTGGATACGTGGGGAACCGTAGGTTTAATTTTGATCTTCTTCCACTGGATGCTTCCCTTCGCCGGCTTGATGAGCCGTCACGTGAGGAGAAATCCAAAACTAGTTTTCGCGTGGGCAATTTACTTGTTGATTCTACATTTCGTTGACGTCTACTGGATGATCATGCCAGAGTCGGCGGCACCAGACGCGTCGCATTCCTCCGCAGAGGGGGTAATCGGAGTTACTGCGAGCGTCCTCTGCGTCTTGGGGATGTTTTTGCTGATGATCGGGATGGTACTGAAAATTGCAAAGCAGAATGCCGTTATTGCCGTCCGCGACCCGAGACTCGGCGAATCCATCGCTTTTGAAAATATGTAGAGCCGAAAGGTAATCGCAGATCCAATTTAGCAACATCACATTTCTTTCCTCTTTCCGAATTTTTGACATGGCTGCATACGACGATTTAGACGTCAAACGCATATTCGTAGTCGGAATTGCCTCTGTCGTTGTGACAGCAGTAACCGCTTTAGCGGTTCAATTAGTGTATTACACAATGGCAGAGCAGCAGAAAGCGGAGACTGCTGCAGCGAGCAACTATACGAGACAGAACTCGATCTTGGATGCACAGAAGAAAGAGATCGAAGAGCGAGGGGTCGATGAAGTCACAGGGAAGTTTGTGATCCCTGTGGATGATGCAATCAGGATTCTGTCCACTCAAGCCAATTCCCAAGAGTCTCCATCCACTTAAACCGTTTCTTGAACGACTGAAATGCAAAAATTAGTGCACCAGGCAAGTTGCCTGGTCAAATCAGCAAAATGGAACGCAATCGCGATTTGCTTCGCGTTTGCGTTTCAACACTGCGCACTAGGGCAGAACGCCCTTCAAGATAGCGGTTCAGTGAGCTTGAATGATTCCATCCCGAGGGAAGTCAGAGACGTCACGGTGACCCAGAGGTTGGGTGATAGTGTAGCGTTTGATCTGCAGTTGATCGATTCGGCGGGTCGCCAGATCGAATCAGGTTATTTCTTCCAGGGATCGAAACCAGCGATCATTACGCTCAACTACAGCGATTGCCCGATGCTTTGCAACGTGCAGCTGAGTCAGCTTTCTAAAGCCTTGTCGAAACTCGATCTAAAGATTGGGGAAGATTTTGACATCCTCACGGTCAGCATTGACCCTGAAGAAACATCACAAACGTCCTCAGAGACAAAGAAGAAATTTGCCGAACCCTTGGTGGCTCAGCACGAACGTGTTATGGAGGGTTGGTCATTCTGCACAGCAGAAAAATCCACCATCAATCGACTTTCTGAAATCCTTGGTTTTAGCTACACGCGAGACGAGAAGACGGGTGAATACTATCACCCAGCGATGCTCGCTTTCATTTCCCCTCAAGGCATCATCACTCGATACTCCCTTGAGGTGGGTTTCGAGGTTCAAGATTTGCGAAAAGCGCTGGTGGAAGCAGGGCAGGGCACTGTAGGAACGCCAGTGGATCAATTGTTGCTTTGGTGTTTCAGTTTTGATCCATCGAGCAACAGTTATGTTCCTCAAGCTTGGAAAATCATGCGGGCTGGAGGAGCCACCGTTGTCATTTTGATTATCGTTTGCATGACACCTTACTGGATTGGTTCAAAACGACAGCCCGCTGCAGCGACTGACCAAGTTGCCACGGAGGGACACGAGACCGACCAACCCACCCGTCATTCATCAGACGAATCTGGGGGCTAGAGAGTAGATCTTTGCCCGCTGTTCCAACCCATTTTTTGATCCCGACAAATTTTTAACATGTTTGCCAATACATTTTCATCAATGTTCGTTCTAGGTGATGCTCCCGCAAGCAAGTACGCTTGGTTCCCTGAAAACGCATCCACCTTCGCAGCGGATAATGATTGGCTCTTCGGACTGATTTCGGTCGTCTGCAACCTATTCTTCGTCCCCATAGCCTTCGCGCTGTTTTACTTCGCAGTGAAGTACAAGAAGCCAAAAGGGGCACCTGCGGAAAGCAACACAGCACACAACACACCTCTGGAACTCGCCTGGTCAATCGGACCCTCGTTCTTTTTAGTGGGAATGTTCGTGTTTGGAGCAAAAGCCTACTTGGATCATCGAACAGTTCCTGACGGAGCAAATGATATTGGACTGAGGGGTTATAAGTGGGGTTGGCTCTTCGATTATGGGGGAGGCACATACAATCCTGAATTGCATATCCTCATCGACGAACCCACCAAACTATCGATGAGATCAACCGATGTGATCCACAGTGTGTTCGTTCCCGCCTTTCGAGCCAAAAAGGACATTGTTCCGGGCCGTTACAACTACATGTGGTTCAAGCCGACAGTAGCCAGCGAGAAGGTGTCCGATGAGGAACTTCAGGCAGCGATCAAACTTTCAGACGGAGGGGATTGGGATTACGACCGTTGGCAGTTCACCAAAGACGGCTACAAGTTCTTTGACCTTTTCTGCACCGAGTACTGCGGAACGAATCACTCCAAGATGCAAACGGTAGTGGTTGTGCATGAAACGCTTGAGGATCTCAACGCATGGATCGACCAATATAGCAAGAGATCTGATGAGATCCCGCCGGAAGAGTACGGTAAAACCTTATATGAGCAAAGGGGCTGCAAAGG
>JAYYHM010000459.1:0-14165 GCA_036148415.1 Planctomycetota bacterium | reverse complement strand
GCTCTTTTCAGCTTGCTTCCGTCTGCAAACTTGAAGCTGATGTAAAAACTCGCATCCGCATTGACGGGATTAAATGAGGCCTGCTCCCACCAATACTGAAATCCTCTTTTTCCTTTCTTGATGGTTCTTTTATCAATCGATTCTTCGGTGTAGCAATCGCCTCCACCCATCATATCCATGACCATCACCCCTCCCGCTTTCAAATTACTTCGTGCTATCTTGAAGTACTCGAGTAATTGTGGGCGAGTCTTGAAAAGCCAAAATGAAAAATTCTGAGCAGCAAGAATATCAACCATCGGTCGATTTCTTTTCCTCACATCTTGCTCGAGCAGCTTGATGCGTTTTTGCTCTTCGAATTGCAACTGGGAAAGATTATTCTCGCGTCCCCATTGCAAGGTCTCTCCACAGAGATCGACACCGAGAGCTTGCCGTGCTTTATCTGATTTGACCCATTCGCAACAAACCGCAAAAGTTCCGCAGAAATCTTCTCGGAGTGAAGTCGGTTTTTTTCTTCCATTTGCCTCTCTGTAGGCTTGTTGAAAAAACTCCACTTCATGCTCTGGCGTCTGGACCGACTTCTGATAGCAAACGAATTTATCTGCTTTGTCTGCTAACGTTCGTTTCTTCTTTGGCTTTGCCATGTGTTAGAGCTTACCTATTGGGGTTACATCGAGCGTGTACCAACATCATCCGGGTTGCCAGTTCGCCTTTCACTGACGCTTTGAATTCTCGGAATAAACCTGTTTGCCTTTTTCAATCTCTAAGATCAAGCTATTTTAACTTAGATTGTCTTCGTTACCAGTTCTGCCCCGCAAAGCTCACGTTTAAATCACAATGAGAAAACCTCATCGCTGTTAAACTAAAAACGAGTCTTATTGAAGATTGTTCGAGCTCATAAAATGCAGGAAAGTGATATCGGTCCAATGCTAAACTATGAGTCGACGACTTAGAAAGTAATTCCAAGGACTGATTTGAAACTTCACAACCCATGAACGGTAAAACCATCGCAAATTCGGGTGTTTCCAAAACCCGACGACAACTTTTTCAGGACTGTGGAATTGGTGTCGGCAAGATTGCTCTGACCTCCCTGATTGCAAACTCAACCACACGGGGAGCAGCAAAGCTTGAAACTCAAGAAGGCGTACACCATCACGCAAAAGCCAGACGAGTAATCTATCTTTTCATGGCCGGTGCCCCGAGCCAGCTTGAACTGTTTGATTACAAACCCCAGTTAGCGCGACTGGAAGGTAAGTCTCTTCCACCCTCAGTAATCGATGGACAACGGTACGCATTTATTCAACCCACCGCCGCTGTCATGGCACCGCAATTCGACTTCCAAAAGCACGGTGAGTGTGGTTCCGAGGTTTCGAATGTGTTACCCCATTTAGCGACGGTGGTGGATGATATTTCTATCGTACGCAGTGTGCATACTGACCAATTTAATCACTCACCGGCGCAACTCTTTGTAAATACGGGCAGCGGAATCCCGGGACGACCCTCGATGGGATCTTGGCTAAGTTACGGTCTCGGCAGTGAATCCGAAGATCTGCCCTCTTTTGTCGTTCTGAAAAGTGGAGGAAATCTATCAGGTGGCTCCGCAATGTGGGGAAGTGGTTTTTTACCTGGTGAACACCAAGGTGTACCGTTCCGAAGCAGCGGTGATCTCATCTTGCATGTAAAGACCCCGCAGGGGATCAGTCGTACTGAACAACGCAAATCCATTGAATTCATTACCAAAATGAATGAGTATCAAAAACAGAATAACGGGCTGGAATCCATACAAACCAGAATTGAATCTTATGAAATGGCATATCGCATGCAGAGCCGAGCACCCGAATTGATGGACCTCCAGAATGAAGACTCGTCCACTCTAACTGCTTACGGTGTAGCGGAAGGCGACAATAATTCGTTTGCAAAGAATTGCCTTCTAGCGAGACGATTGGCTGAGCGAGGTGTTCGCTTCATTCAAGTTTATCACTCAGGATGGGATCATCACAGCAATGTGAAACAGGGTATCGCGAAACAATGCAAACAGACGGATCAAGCCTGTGCTGCCCTCATAAAGGATCTAAAAACACGAGGCTTGCTAGAAGACACTCTTGTTGTCTGGGGAGGTGAATTTGGAAGAACACCCATGGTCGAATCGAGTGCCGCGTTGGGTCGCAAGCGGGGCCGAGATCACCACCCACAAGCATTTTCAATGTGGTTAGCTGGTGGAGGAATCAAAGCAGGCCAAACGATTGGAGAGACTGACGAACTAGGATTTCACCCAACTGAAAACCCTGTACACGTTCATGACCTGCAGGCAACTATTCTTTTTCAACTCGGGATTGATCACAAGCGGCTCATATTCCGACATGCCGGTAGAGACTATAGACTAACGGATGTGCATGGTGAAATAGTGCACCCGCTTATTAGCTGACGAGTAAAGGCAAGTGAGAAATGAAACGAGCATGCCTATTCATTTCTACTGCTTGGTGTACTGGTTCCCATTTAACTGCTTAAAGGTAGAGCCTACAGAAAAACATGGAAGATCACTCGAAACAGGTTGCCACTGAACCATCAAATCCTTTGGTTGACTCCTTTGGGCGGCTTCATACGAGCCTAAGGATCAGCGTTACTGATCGCTGTAATCTTCGGTGCACATACTGCATGCCGGAGCACAACCCAGCGTTTTCCCCGAAAGATGAGCTCCTGACTTTCGAAGAAATTGAAAGGGTGGCACGTCTGCTCGTACAGAGGTGCGGGATTAGAGAGATTCGAATCACCGGTGGCGAACCCTTGATGAGGAAAGACTTGCACAACCTAATCGCGCTCCTGTCATCGATCTCGGACCTTCAAGACCTGTCTTTGACGACTAACGGTATCTTGCTTACAGAACAGGCAGTTCAATTGCGATCTGCGGGGCTCCAAAGGCTAAATATAAGCCTCGATACGCTCTCTGAAGACACGTTCAAGCGAATCACTCGTCGATCCGGACTCCAACAAACTTTGGACGGGATTGAATCAGCAATCAGTGCGGGTTTCTCCAGCATCAAACTAAATGCCCTGGCTATTCGAGGTATCACAGAAAACGAAATACGTCGGTTAATTGAGTTTGCATCAGGGAATCAAATGGTCATGCGATTCATCGAGTACATGCCACTCGATTCTGATCGCAACTGGCATCGAAAGGATGTGCTAAGCGGAGATGAGATTCTGAAAATACTCGAAGATCAATTCGGATCAATACAGCCCATCACCAAAACGGATCTGTCTCAACCCTCTGAGGATTTCCTTGTCGGTGAGCATCGGGTGGGAATCATTCGATCTGTAACCCAGCCATTTTGTGGTCAGTGCAATCGACTCCGCATCACCGCAGATGGCGCGGTAAGAAATTGTCTGTTTGCACAAGATGAAGTCAGCTTTAAGGATCAGCTTCGGGGCGGAGCATCAGATACTGAAATCTTGAACTGCGTCGAGGCATCCATCCAAAAGAAAGCTAGAGCTCACGGGATCAACGACACATCCTTCCAGCCACCTGATCGTCCCATGTACGCCATTGGTGGCTGAACTAACTTTCAATCGAAAGTTGAATCTTTTAAGTCTAGGGTCGGATCATCCACCAAACTCGTTGCAAAGTAAGGTTCCTATCCTTCTCCGTGTCCTCTTCCATCATTTCAACAAGCTCTCTTACTTCTGATGGAAGATCATCATAGCCAGCAAGGTAAGCCAAATGGTCAAGACGGCTTTGCTGAAGAGTTAGCAACTTGAGCCACTGCACCGGTAATTGCTCACCGTTTGTTGGAAAATCATCTTTGACCGAAAGTGTTCTATCTTTCACTCCGTTTCGCGATGGAGTGCTTGATGAATCGTTTGCCTGTGCAACAAATGCAGGATTAGTACCGTCTATTCTGACACCGATCGACCGTGCTGCTTGGTCAACTCGACGTGCGATCGCCATTCTTTTTGTGACTGGAGAGGATGCCGCAAATGCATTTATGGAATCGCTCGCAACTGTTCTTTCCTCGCTACCTACCAACGCAGAGTTTCCATCGCCAAAAATCTCCGGAACAGAACGCCGAGATACAGGCGAGGTAATAACCAACGCAAGCGTTCGAGCGATATTAAAGTTCGATTGAATCAAATCACGAGCCAATCGCTCTTCGATGGAATCTAAAATAGCGTCGTGGGGTGCGGTTACCGGATCCACAACACGCCCGTCCAATGGCATGCCATACACAAACTCCCAAAGAGAGTTCACCACGCCATGTGCCAAAGCTTTCGAGCCGGATAGAGCGTCTGCCCACTCTTTGACAGATTGAATCCTCCGATTACCTGATTGACCAAGCCATTTGGGAGAAACTCCTGGTTCCGCCAATCGTTGCCGGCCGTCAGTTAACTCATAAAAAATGCCTGAATTCTGCTTCCGTTCGTTTTCTCGTTTTTCACCGTTTGCCTTCGGGGCTTTACTGGATACCGCTGACTTGAGTAAGGCAGCAAATTGCCAGTATTCAGCCTGCTGTCCATTACCGTCAATTTTTGAGTCATGGCACCTCACGCACCGGAGATCGACGTTCATGGTTAACTTCGCAAGGTGATTCACCGTCGAAACTTTGCCTGGAGATCCCATGGCTTGGTGGAAAGCAGCAGACCTCGGGTTTTGCCCTTCAATCCAACTAAGGAGCGTGCGATCAAAGGAATGAGATCCCTCAATACACTTGGCAAGCTCTAGATTCAATGACTCACGATCTTGTTCCGAGATGCGCCGAACCCCATCACGCGTGATTTGTTTCAGCCAAGCAGACGCGAGCTGTGCCGCATTCGACTTGGAGGTGAAATACACTTGCATCCCGTTGGGATCACCTAAAATTTCCTCGGGCAGACTCAAGTCGATTCGACCTGCCAAGCGTTGGGTTGCCTCTTGATCTGACATGGCCTTGGTTGGTTCAACCCCAACCGCATCCCAGTACTGAAAAAACGCATCATGCAAATCACCGGCAATCGCATCTAATTCTGGTAAATCACTTGTCGATTCAACGACGTTGATCGAAGCGCCATGCGACGTGGGTTGCTCTGTGGACAGATCATTATCCACCAACAAGGGTATACCCCGGAGCGGCTTGGAGGGCTTCCTGTCCGATACGTTCGTAGACTCATCGTTCAGCTCTACCTCAACCAGCGTTTCGCTGCCAGCGGTAGGACTTGGATCTGAGGCCGTTTGAGTCGCCGTCTCTGGATCTGTCTCGGAGTTGATTCCCAGCATCAGCCACAACAGAGTTGCAGCCACCACGGCGAACGTTGTAAACATGCTCCAGCGTATTTTGGGATGAGTTGCTTTTAGAGGAGTATCAGCTAGAGCCGTTTCAATGACAAAGTCGTCGATACGAACCTGAGAATCCGACTCGAGTCGGTCCAGCACGATTCCACTCAAATCAGGAGGATTCAATCCACCCAACGTTTCTGCAAGCAGAGCATCAAACGCCTGCTCGTCAGCTCGATCTATTTCATCTGACATGACTATCCTGCTTCAACGTCTCCTCCACACACTCCCGCAATTGTTTCTTTGCTCTCTGCATCAAATTTCTTGCACCGTGCTCGCTGATTTTTAACGCATCAGCAATTTCGGTGCGGCTGGAATTATTGGCGAATCGCATTCTCAACGACAATCTCGCTCTGTCGGTCAATCCATGAAGACATTGCCTCAGAGCGTCGATGGCTTTATCCCCACTGAGATCTTTACCTGCCCAACGATCCCATATCTGATCAATAAAGTGCAAATCAGGTACAGATCGCATACGTCCCATTTTACGATGAAGGGATACAAGTAGGTGATAGGCTGTTCGTCTCAAATAACTCGAAGTGGCGGCATCACTATGTTGCTGAAATCCCCGGCTACGTAGAACTTTGAGAAAAGTTTCTTGAGTCAAGTCATCAGCTGTTGCGGCGTCACATCCCAGCATACGCAAGTACCTCCATATGCCATGCTGATGCTTTGCCACGAGCTGCGCCGCACTAAGCTCATCGCTGCGGCCTGAGGCCTGATGACTCAGACTTTCTTGGCCGGCAGCGATTGTGGTTGGATCGTCCTGATCAGGCGAGTTAGCACTCAATGGCTCACACTAGTTCACTAATGATTTTTCCACCACCTGCAATCTTCATTGGACGACCGTTCTTGCTGGTATAAGTTTTCTCCGTTGAGATACCCAATCCCTTGCAAACGGTCGTCATCAGATCTTCACTGCTAAAAGGCTCCGTATCGACAGCTGTACCATCACTGTTGGTTGCCCCAACAGCTAAACCACCTTTCAGATCACCGCCACCGACAACACAGGACCAAGCTCTCGCGAAATGGTCTCGGCCCGCGTTCTGGTTGATTCGAGGAGTTCTCCCGAACTCACCCATCCAGATCACTACGGTGTCCTTGATTAATTCTCTCTGCTCCAAATCCTCCATCAATGCACTCATGGCACGATCGAGTTGTGGCAACTTGTTATCTTTGAGAATGTTATGAATACCATTGTGGTTATCCCAGCCACCAAGATCGACCTCCACGAAGGGAACGCCCGATTCGACGAGACGCCTTGCTAACAAACATCCTTGGCCGAAACCATCAGTCCCATATCGCTCTTTAACTTCTTCGGGCTCTTTTTCGACACGAAAAGCCTCCATCTGTGAGCTGGTCATCAGATCGAAAGTCTTTTTCAAAACCTTTGCGTGTTCAAAGGCTGGAACGTCACGAGTTCGTTGAGCAAAGCCAGTCTCGATCATTTCCAACGCGTACATGCGTTCTCGCAATCGACTGTCTTCCAGCTTCATTTCCAGGTTACGAATTCGACCGTTGCTGGTCACCGAAAACGGAGCCCAAGCCATTCCCAAGAAACCTGGACCCGCACTTGCACCGCCGATCGATACGAAAGGTGGGATTTCGAGTTCAGGACGCTGATCCAGTGTTTCATGTGCGATCACTGAACCATAGCTGGGATGCTCAATATTGGGATTTGGAACAAACCCGGTATGCATGTAATAACGTCCGCGATTGTGATCGGCTTCACGGGTGGACATGCTGCGAACAACAGAAAGATTATGCATCTGCTGAGCAACCATTGGCATGTGCTCACAAATCTGAAGATCTCCGGACGTTGAAATGGGCCGGAAAGGTCCTCCCGTGGCAGCACCAGGCTTAAGATCCCAGATATCGATGGTAGCCGGACCACCACCCATCCAAAGCAGAATTGCCGACTTGTGGTTCTTTTTCAACTCTTCTGCGTTTGCATAGAGAGCGTTACCCATTGTCATCGATGCTGTCACCGCGGCCGAAGATCCGGCTAAGTGCTGCATGAAGTGTCGTCGGGTCATTCCAGTCGGGGTTTGCCAGTTCATTGTCATCTTAAAACCTTCCGTTTTGGGGTTGGCTCTTTCTTGCCGGTGATTCGTAAATTTAGTTGGGTTAGGACAGCACTCTATTGGAACGTTTAGTGCTGCATGATGAACTCATTACTGTTCAAAATGGCCCACCACATGTCCTGTAACATTTCCTTTTCATCGCCGCCACGAGAGCGGAGCAGGGCAGAGGCGACTTTCTTTTCATTGACGGTTGGCCTTCTCGCCAATCCATTCATAAATAAGTAATTGAGTCGCTCAACGGGACTTGTCCCCGAAGACGCCAATCGGTCGATGTATGCTCCACGGCCAGTGTTGGTTGCTTTCTTTGTTAAGTCCCCATTGAAGAGCATTAATGCTTGCGGGATCGAACCATTAAAGGTAGTTGCCTCATCACCTTCATCAGTCCCAAAAGCGACAACAAACTGACTCAACCATTTACGACGCTCTTGCTCCTGTTGCTCATAGGAACCACTCGATGCTGCATCCGTTGCGGCGATCATCGATTGATAAAGCTGCTCTGCACTCATCTGTCTCAAGTAAAAACGTGAGAACTTTGGCATCTCACCGATCGATGGATCATCAATTTCGTTGCTGGTTCCCAACACAGGAGCAAGGCCGTAGGGTCGGCTCATTGTGATCCAAGTGATCAGGTCCTTCAGGTTGTAACTGCTCGCGCGAAAAGCTTTAGCCAGCTCAGCGAGTAATTCTGGATGGGAAGCTGGATTGTGGGGACCGAGATCGTCGACAGGCTTAGTGAAACCAAACCCAAGGAACATTGACCACATCCGGTTGACGACCATTTTGTCGAGGTATTCGCTATCCAGCATCAAGTTTGCCAACTCTTCTCGACGGTTGACATCACTGACAAAGCCGCTCTTAGGAATCTCAGTACCATCGGTGAAGACAGGGTAAGCGACCTTTGTCAAACCGTTACGAAGTTCATAAAAGATCAGAGCGTCTTCGGCTTGATTCGCTTCACCCGCGAAATCTTGATCGATTAATTCTGCATGATCGATATCGCGAGTTCCGTCAACAAATCGTCGCAGTGAACGGGTCTGCCTGAAGAAGGAGTTAAACTCCCAAAACATTTGCTGCTTCCACTGATTGAACGGGTGATTGTGGCATTGTGTGCACTGCACCTGCTGACCAAGAAAAATTCTTGAGGTACTACTCGTAGCCAGCACCGCCTTTTCTTCGTTCACCTTGTCGACCAGAAAATTGACTGCTCCATTAAAATTTTCGGTTCCAGGTTTCGTTGAGCCGCTTGCAGTGACAAGTTCTCTGACGAGCGTGTCATACGGCTTGTTACGTGCAAAGGAATCCCGGAGGTATTTTTGCATACCATCCCGGGAGATCATGGACCCGCGTTCATTACCTCCGCTACGGCCAATCAGAATATTTGTCCAAACGGTAGACCAATGGCCGGCATATTCTTCGGTGTAACGATCATCATGCAAAAGTCTTTCAACAAGCTCACGGCGTCTGTCGTGTCTGGACCCTTCCATGAACTCGCCCAACTCCTCCCCAGTGGGAATCCTGCCGATGATGTCCAAGAAGACGCGTCGGCACCATTGCTCATCTTCAGCCACGGCAGCTGGCTTGATCTCGAAGCTATCCCAACCCTGCTCGATCATCTGATCGATCAGGGCAACTTGAGGCGGCTTCACCAAATCTGCCGCATGGGCAAAAAGGGGAAGAAATGCAGTAAGAGCGATTGGTGCAAATCGACTCATCACGGTAAATCCTTGGCCAGATGGTTTGAAAATCGAGGAACGCTTAGCGCCGGGTGTACAGAGGGAACGCTCTGAATACTTCGACGTACTCATTGTATGTCGTCCTTTATTGTATTCGAGTAAAACTCGAGGCAGAAAGCCCGAAGGATTGAGGGATCCCTTCTACTTTGCATCTTACGATCGGTATCTTCCCACCAACGGCCCACAATCCCCCCACATGGGCTATATGCTTGGCCCAATGGAAGCCCATCAACATCCAATTCGGGTTGGATTGGCAAAATAAGAGAGCAGCCAACCTGGTCAGCTGGAAAGCGTCTCCACGGACTCAATGAGCTCCCAGCGGCCTGAATCGGTCTCAGCCCCCCAGAAATCCATGACCTCTTCACCATTCAGAAGACAATGAACGACCGATGCCAAAGGTTCAGGTATGACGATGGTGATAAAGTGGTCGCTGCTTTTTCTGAGTATCTTCTGTACAGCCTTCAGCACCCGGCTCCGGGCGTCACGTATCGATTCGCCACCCGGAGGACAGATATCGGTCGGCGAGTCTTGCCCTTGCTTATAGATCCTCGGAAGCTTCTGTTGGACTTCAGCGATTAATTTGCCATGCCACAAACCGTGATCCACATTCCGCAAGGAATCGATCACCTTAATTCGCACATCAGAACGGTCGCGAGCAAGCCGCTCTGCCGTCTCTCGAGCAGATTCGCAGGGCGCAGTGTAAATCGTGTGTAAATGGAACCGATTCAGTTGCTCTGCGAGTTCATCTACTTGCGCATGGCCTTTTTCGCTCATCGGCATATCCAATGAGCCTTTCATTCTGCCCTGTTCATCAAATTCCGTTGCTCCAGGTCTAACCAACAGGACACGACCCAACTGCTTCGTTCTTGAGATCATCAGCCGTTGATTCCCTGATTGCTGCCATCTCCGTGCATCGCTGACTCAAGCTCCCGAAAGGCTTTTCCGTAGTCTTGATGATTGAAGATCGCTGAGCCCACTACAAACAGATCACAGCCCGCTTGTCGAGCCGAATGAATTGTAGATGGATCAATACCACCGTCGATTTGCAATAAAAGATCGGGATAGGACTGACGGAGAGTTCGTAATTTTTCCAGTGCGATAGGATTGAACTGCTGCCCGCCAAACCCAGCTTCCACGCTCATGACCAATGCCATATCCACATGGGGCAGGCATTGGCTGATGGTGGATAAGGGTGTCTCGGGATTCAACGCTATTCCGACCGCTACCCCCAAGTCTCGAATCGCTCCAGCCACATCGAGTGCTTTCTCTGAAGAGACGGACTCAATATGAAAAGTAAGTAAGTCCGCCCCGGCATCCACCATCGGCTTCGCATAAGCCAATGGATCACTGATCATCAGATGCACGTCGATAGGGAGGTTTGTATGTTTTCGCAAACCTTCAACGATGGGCATTCCATAGGTGAGATTGGGCACAAAATGCCCATCCATTACATCAAGATGTAGGACTTGTGCCCCTGCTTCGCCGAGCTGATTCAATTCACCGTTCAAATCGCCAAAATCGCAGCGTAGGAAACTTGGGAGAATTGCCGGTGACGCAGATCGAATCTCTTCGAGTGCATTGGTCGCCATGCAGCATCTTTTGGTTCGAGTAGGTAAGGCGTGCCGTATCATGCTGGATGGGTTTGCATGTCCCGGACGTAAAATGGCTCAACAGGGTTGTCGGTGGATGGAGTAATTGTCAATTCCCACAGCGTCAGCCCCTTTCCCCTCTCTGGTGTGGATAATTACCCAAAACAGTGATTTTCGATACCTCACACGTTGTCGTCGGGGTTTAAGGGTGGCTTTTCGTCCAAAAAAAATCTTGGATTCCTGCTAATTACCCGACCGAAAAGATCAGAGATCGACCTCCAAATGAGGGGATTCATTGCAGCGAGGATCGATCAAACCACCGGCCATAAGCCGGCTCCACGGCTGAATCAAAGAAGTGTCCAGCTATTCGCGCTCACTCCGTCATTTCACGGTCGGTTCCGCAAAAGTTCAGAAGACATGATTTCAGAGCGCTTGGGTTAAGCCGCAAACCAAAAGATGTATTGGGCCAAGGCTTCCGAGACGGATACACTGCATTGGTCAGAGCGACAGATGGTGATGGCGTTTGGTTCACGAGCCCAGACAGCATTCACTTTGCCATCTGGGTCAAACACGCACTTGGATGAAGGGAACGAGACATTGGCCACTGCTGGCAATGTAATGCGGCTGCTGCCGAAACGTGTGATCGCGTTAATGATGCTTGGTGCATTCATCTCCGTTCTCTTGGCGACACCCACGCTCCTATCTAAAAGTGGCTTGGCGATAAAACTCCTTTCAAGTTCGCTTTCCAATCATCGCTGCATCCTAGAAGCCGAATCCATTCAGGTGGGTTGGTTCACGGAATCTACAATCAAAGGTCTATCTTTGACTGCGGATAACGACGCTTCCTTGCGCGTCGGAGTTCTTCGTTGTGATCTTTCCTTATTGGAGTGGTTAACCGCAAAACCAAACGATGGACTGCAACTGTATGCAAGAGATGTTGAACTTCGCTCGTCGCTTGAGAAAGGCGTGATCCCTCTTTGGAATGAAATTCAATCCCTTCAGGCGAATCCACATGGCGAGAATATGGGCGTGTATCAGATCAACGTGGAAAATGCTTCTGCGTGGCTTGTTGAAAATGATACGGGTAAACCGTGGCGACTCGACAAAGCAAACCTGATCATTGAACTCGACTCATCACACTGCGAGGCGAAGATTGATGGAGTGTTTACAGATCTACGAGAGAGGAACGGCTCACTGACATGTGAAACAGATTATCGCTTTAAAGTAATAAGTAAAGATTCAGGCTCACAAGACAAAGAAGCTGAATGGAATGTAGCTCTCGAGCTTGACTCTCTACCACTCACTGCCATCGAGCTTACAAGCTTCATTCTGCCGAACGCAGAAATAAGCAATTCAAATTTTGTCAACGGCGATGCAACCGGTAACGTGGACATTCGATGTAACGCTAACCAAGAGAAGGAGATTCATTTTTCGGAAGTTCAATTGCGAGACGTTACGATTCGTGACAATACCAAAATAGAGTGGACACAGCAGCTCGCAGTAGTCAATGGCTTCGCTACTTGGACGGGAGAAACCTTCCAAAGCGAGAACCTCTCCCTTGCTACAGATATCGGACAAGCTTCCATTGAAGGACGATTTTCTCTCTCCAGCCCCTTATCAGAGTTTTTATCGCCAAATGATCAAAGTCTCGACCCTTTTGATGGGTCTGTGACCATCGACATCAACCTGCCTGCATTGACGCAATCGCTACCGCACCTCTTGCCGGTAAAAGAGGGAACCCAACTCACAACCGGTCGCGTGCACGGAAAACTCACGTCAGGAAAAGCTGGACAGCAGTGGGTGACTGTCGTTGAATTGATGGTTGATGAACTGACAGCCATCACAACCTCCGGTGAAAATTTCTCAGTTGCCCCGAACGCGGTCAACGCAAAGTTTGTGCGTCAGGATGAAAATATCCGTGCAGAACAATTCGACTGGAAAAGTGAGTTCGGTTCGGCCAGCGGCAAGGGAGATGCACAGGAGGGTAGCCTAAGTTTCCAGATGAACCTTGAGGAGCTCACCCAATATCTATCACCTCTTCTCGATTTGGATGATTGGATGCTCTCAGGCGACGCAACCGGCGATATCACTTGGCATGCATCCAATGAAGGCCAATGGCTGCTCGATGGATCGTTTCAAGCCAATGATATTTCTGCACCCGGCACAATCGTTCGAAATCAAGAATTTACAAAGGTGGCGGGAAGAGTCTCCGCGACGGGTTCCTTGGATAACGCAAAGCTAAAGAGTCTCTCGAAACTTGACCTCACCCTGGATTGCGATCAGACCGTTGTCCACTGCCAATTGGCAGAACCCATCTTAAATCTCAATGAGCCCCCAACCATTTATATGAATTGGTCGAGTAGAGGTGAACTTTCGCTCTTGGACGGTTTAAAGGGTGCTCTCGATCCTAAGAATCCGATTCAGGGAAATTACCAAGCAAGTGGCAAATCCGTAATTAAAGATTCAGAAATATTCATAACAGAATCATTTGCTGAAATCTTCGATTTTCAGACACTCGTTGCCGACTCTAGATTCGAAGAAGATTTAGTCCAATTGGAGCTTTCAGGGAGTTACGATTGGAACGACCATCACTGGCTAGTTCACGACTTCACTTTATCAAGTCACAGTGTCTCATTGCGAGCGAAGGGTAAACACGATCCGCTGAACACCGAATATGACTTGCAGTGGCGAACCCTGCTCGATCGACTATCCGATAATGTCTCCGATTACTCAATCCCACGTAACCGAAGCGAGCTAAACCAGATCAGGCAACCATCGAGTGAACCATCGAGTGAACCATCGCCAGAAATAATAAGTATCATTGGCGGTATTCCAAAGGGCCTAAGCGGTGACACACAAGGATCGCTCTTTGTCAAACACACGAATGATTTTTCACAATATGAAGTTGACTTACAAATTGATAATCTTGCGATACCACATTTGATGACGGATCGGGATCTCAATGCAGGTAGAAATGAGATTCTAAAATCGGTCAATGAACGGCAACAAATGTATAGTGCATGGACTGAACCCTCCGTACGCGCCCAAGCTGTACTGCATCGGAATCATAACGAAGATGAGCTCATCATTGATCAGATCGATTTTGTTACAGACTGGTTTCAAACGAGTGTTCATGGGACATTCACCGGCAGAGAGACCATCCAAAAACTGTCTCTAACGGGAAGCAGCGATTGGGACATCACTGAATTGTCTTCAAAAATACAGCCTCTAATTCCCATAGACTTTCAGGTTTCTGGCGATCATCAATCCAATGTTCAATTGGAAGCTACTCTCTCCGATGACGCGCTAATCGATTTGAGTATCTCGACGGACATAGGATGGGATTCAGCTGAAGTAGCTGGCATGTCTATTGCTGAAACAACGATACCGCTACTTGTTTCCCCCAATGCCATCTCGATCAAGAAGTCCCGATTACCCGTCGGAGGTGGAACGCTAG